>JACDGQ010000520.1 GCA_013821615.1 Planctomycetota bacterium | reverse complement strand
CCACCAGGCAGGCCTCGCCGCCACCGCGGACGACGCCGCCCGGTGGCACCTCCATGAGCAGCTCGGCGACGCGCACCGCAGCGACCGTGCGGCCCTGCGCCTTGACGGCCGCCTGGATCGCCGCGATGGTCAGGCGCGGCAGCGCCATGAGCAGCGCCACGCGCCGGCCGCTGAGCACCGGGCCGAGCAGCATGTCGATGGCCACCGGCCCCAGCGCGATGAAGGCGCGCTCGGCGCGCAGGCGGATGGCGGACTTCAGCAGTGCCTCGGCCGCCGGCGGGAACTCTTCGCGGCGGAACGACACGAAGCGCGCCGGCACCGCCACGTCCACGACCTTGGCTGCCGTCTCGCCGCGCAGTGCCTGTCCGTCCCAGTGCAGGACCGGCGGCGCGGTGGAGAGGCGGAATCGGGGCTTGGCGGGCATGGGCGGGCTCAGTGCGGGACGGCGGTGAGGAGGGTGGCGACGGCGCCCGGAGCGCCACCGCGCAGCTGGTCGGGTGTCGCCCAGGGCAGCGGCCAGCCCTGGGTCTCGAGCGGTTGGAGGCCGACCACCACCGCGCTGCCGAGGGTGCAGTTGAAGGTCGCACCGAGGCGCGCCCAGCCGGAGCCGTCGTTGCGCACGGCCAGGATGTCGGCGCTGAATTGGTAGGAGCCCGAACCGAGCTGGTTGCCGAAGAGCTTGGCCTCGTCGCGGGTCAGGATGCTGGTCAGCCAGCCCGGCCCGTTCGGCGGCGTGGTCGGCCGCGCGGCGATGATCTTCTGCGCAAGGTTGTTGCCGGCGATGGCGATGAGCACCTCATCGCGGCACGACCACGCGTCGATCAGCCCGGCGCGAACGCCGTTGACGGAGACGCAGGGCCACAGCGCCGCGGCCTCCGCATCGGAGAGCTCGAGCGCGGCGAACAGTTCCAGGCGGTTGGCGAAGGTCCCGGTCGCCTGCGCGAAGAGTTCGGCGCCGCGGGCGGTCCCGAACAGGCCGGTGAGCAGATCCTGGAACGTGCGGCCCGCCCGACCGCCGCCGAGATTCAGGCGCGCGCTGCCGTCCGGCGCATTCGGCGGTTCGCGGATGTCCATGACCGTGATCAGGTCGCGCAGGCCTGGGGTGAGTTTGCCGTCGCGGTCGCTGTCCTCGCCGGGATCGAGGCGGCCGTTGCCGTTGACGTCCTCGCCGAAATACAGCGCATCGGTCACGCCGCGCACCAGGCGCAGCTCGGCGAGGGCCTCGAACTGGGAGTTGCGCGGCGCGTATGGCACCGCTGCGCCCGCGTAGGCGCTGTCGGTGCGCTCGGCACCACCATAGCTGCTGACTTCGTCGTCGGAATCGATCCAGTCGAGCATCGCAGCCGCGACGTTCTGCGTCATGCCGGGCAGCACCGAGAGGATGTTGTATTTGGCGTCGAGCGCGGCGCCGGCCGCAGGCGCATTGATCGGGAATTTTCCCGCCTCGGGGATCAGCGCGAATGGCATGGTGACGCCGTGCGGGTCGCGCCCGATCAGGATCACCGTGCAATCGCCGATCTGCTCCCCCGCCGGCTGCACCGTGCTCAGCTGGGGCAGACCGGTGGCCAGGGTCGCGTTCAGGTCGTTGACGATCGCCCGCACCATTCCGAGCGCCGCAGCGCGGCAGTCGGCGCGCGCGGTGATGGCGTTGCCGGCCTGCAGGCGCAGGCCGACGCCACGGCCCATGACCATGGCGATGGCCGCCGCGACGGTCACCGCCAGCAGGGCGATGAGATAGACGAAACCGGCGCGATTGGCGCGTCCGCTGGTGGAATGGAAGAGGGTGCGGGACGCGGACATCAGCTGGTCGCCGCCTTGGACGGGTCGAGTCCGACCTGCGGCAGGTCGATGATCACCTCGTGCAATGGACCCGGCTTGCCGTCGGCGTCGGCATAGGCGTAGGTGATGCGCAGCGCGAGCGGCAGGCAGTCGGCGTGCTGGGTGCTGTCGAAGGTCGGGCTCCACGCGGTCCCGACCAGGCTCTCGACGGTGAGCAGCGCGAGGTGGTCGAGCATCACCTCGGCCGGCACCGCCGGCGCCGTGTCGACCGCGAGCAGGTTGGCTTGACGGCTGCGCGTCCACGCCATGCCGTGGCCGTCCGCCGAAGCCTGGCACGACCAGGTGATGGTCGCCTGACCCAGGTCCGCAGCCCGCACCGCCAGCGACGGGTGCAGCGGCGGCGCGCCGTTGTTGAGGAATTGCAAGGTGTCGGCCGCGAAGCTGTCGACCGGCGCGGACACCACGGTGAAGCCCTGGATGACCGAGCCGGTCGGCGCCGGCACGCTGAGCAGGTCGTCGCGCAGCACCGCCAGCGCCACCTGCTCCGCGGCCAGCGGTTCGAGCAGGGCGCGGGCCTGCCGCTGGGCGCGCACCGTGCCGATCAGCGCGGGACCGACCACCGCCATGATCAGCGCGCTGACGGCCAGCGCGAGGATCACCTCCAGCAAGGTGAAGCCGCGAACGTTGCGGATGCGGCTCATTTGGGCGTCGTCGCAGGAGTGGCCGGGGTCGCGGCGCTGGTGTTGGTCGCTGACGTGGTCGCCGGCGGCGTGACCAGGCTGGTGAGCGTGACCGCCTGGCCCGCCCCGACCGCGCCCCAGCTGACCGTCATCACCAGAATCTGCACCGCCGGATCGCGCCACGGCGTCAGCGTCACCTGCCAAGCGAAGGCCTCCGCATCCTCGCCGTCCTGGGTGGCGTCGAAGGTTCCTGCCAGCGCCGAACTCTGCCATGACCCGTCCGCGACCACGCGCGCCAGACGGGTCTCTGCAAGTCGGCGCGCCACGTCCTGCTTGCGCGTCTGGTCGGCGGCCTGCAGCGCGTGGCTGACCCCGGACAGCGCCAACGGCAGGATCACGGCGATGATGACGATGGCGATGAGCGCCTCGATCAGGGTCACGGCGGCGTTCGTGCGGGGCTGCAGTGCGGAGTGCGGAGTGCGGAGTGCGGAGTGCGGCATCCGCTGGTGTTCCAGCGTCGTGATGGATTGCCTGACGGGGTCCGCGGACAACGCCGGGTACACGGCGCGCACTCCGCACTCCGCACTCCGCACTCCGCACCAAAGAGCAGCCACGGACGTCATGAGCCGACCTTCGCCGCCTTGGGCGTCGCTGCCGGGGTCGCGGCCTTCTTGAGCTGCGTCGCCTGCCCCCCCTGCATGGTCGGCCCGTGCTGCTGCTGCTCCGCCTGCTGGTCGAGATCCTTGGGCAGCAGCAGCGTCGGCGGCAGGCCGTTGCCGTGGATCCGCAC
>JACDGQ010000519.1 GCA_013821615.1 Planctomycetota bacterium | reverse complement strand
CCTCGAGGCCGTGGGCGGCGGCCAGCGTGCGGTAGCGGTCGAGGTTGCCGGGATCGCCGGCCAGGCCGGCGATGCGCGCGCGCCCATGGCCGCGCAGGCGGCCGAACAGGGCAGCGAGGACCGGCTGGTCGCAGATGCGCAGGTGCGAGGTGGTGAAGGGATGCCCGCCGAGCGCGACATTGTCGATGCACACGCGCGGCACGTCTGCGGTCAACACCGGTGAGCTGGCTGAGAGCAGCGGCGGGTTGGTGAACAGCATCCCGGCCAGGGCGCCATCGGCGAGGTCGGCGCACAGCCGCTCATAGGCCTCGCCTTCCGGTCGGCCGCCGATCAGACAGTATGGGCGGAACGCCGTCGTCGCCGCCGGCGGGCCATCCAAGCGGACCGGATCCGCGGCGATACGGCTCAAGGCGCTGTAGAAGCGGTTCCAGGTGCCTGTCTCGTAGCCATCGTTGAACACCAGGGCGACGGTCGACTCGTTGGGCAGGTGCTCTGCGACGAAGGTCCCCTGCGTGCCGTGCGGCACGGCGTAGCCCTGCTGCACGAGCTGGTCGAAGGCCGCCTGGATGGTCAGCGGGCTGCCGCCGAGCTCCTGCTGGAGGGCGCGGCGGCTGGGCAGACACGAGCCCGGCGGGTAGATGCGCGCCTGGATGCGCCGCCGCAGCTCGCGTTCGATCTGGAGCCGCGACAGGCGCATGGCGCCGGCATAGATCACTTCTCCAGGAACACCAGCGTGCCCCAGTTCTCCGGCAGCAGGCGGCTGCTGCCGGGCCGGTCGACCACCGCCGCCTCGCTGAGGCCACCCCAGTGCCCAGCGCGCTCGCGGCGGTCGCCGGCGGCGTTGGCCACGCCGATCGAGGCGTCGAAGCCGATGCGGCGGCCCTTGACGTCGGCGAGGCCGACCGCGGCGAGCGGGATGGCGACCTCGACCTGGTAGTCGACCTTGCCGGTGGCCTGGTCGGTGCCGTCGACGCGCCACGCCACCTGCAGGCCGGGGAGCTCGGCGATCTGGTCCATGCGCAGCGACGCCGCGGGCGAGGTGATGGTCTGCCCGCCGCTGCCACCGGCCTTCTGCTGCCAGTAGCCGCGCTGGAAGGGCTGGGCCTTGCCATCCCCGCCGGCGACCTGGGCGAGGATCACCCGCACATCGCCGTCGCGCACCGCGCTGCGCTGCGGCTGCGTCCAGTCCGGGGCGATGCTGAGATCGAGGTAGGCGCCGCTAACGAAGGGGCAGATCGGCAGCTCGGTACCGGCGTTGCGCGGGCCGTTGGCGGCGTGCACGCGGTAGGCGAGGTAGAGGTTGCGATCGTCGTAGAGCGCGCGCACGGTCGCGAGGCGCTCGCCATCGAGCAGCACCAGGGTCTCGCCGACCCGGGTGCCGTCGCTGAAGCCGTACCAGCCCTCGCGGCCATCGGCATCGCCGTCGATGCGCAGCGCCATGTCGGCGTGGTGGGCCGGCAGATAGTGGACCTCGTACACCGGCGACTTTCCCGGGGTCACGCCGTCGGGATCCCAGGCGACGGAGCGTTCCACGATGGCCGCGTCCACCGTCACCACGCCGGCCGCGACCGGCACGCGCGCGGGCAGGTGGACCTCGTGCACCGAGGTGCCGCAGTCGTTGGCCAGCAGCCAGGTGCGGTCGAGGTGGCGGACGACGTTCGCGCCCTGCATCTCGACATACAGGGAATCGTGGTCCGGCTTGCGGTCGTCCGGGCCGTTGTAGAGCCGGCCGAGGTACAGGCCGCGCGCGTCCCACACCCACACCACCGCCATCGCATCGGCGACGAAGACCGCGTCCTCGGCCACCCCGGCGATGGCGATGGGGTTGTACATCTGACCACGCTCAGCCACGCCCGGCGCGCGCCGGCCGACCGCCCAGCGGCAGCGCCCGGTGGTCTGGTCGAAGCAGCACAGCTTCTTGCGCCAGTTGCGTCCCGCCCACCAGCCATCGCCGTCGATGCCGGGCAGCTTGAGCGGCTGCGCGCAGCCGGGCTCGGCGAGCACGTAGAGCGCATCGCGGTCGGGGAACTCCCGACCCGGCCAGACGCTGGCCACGCGCTTGCGTCCATCGCCGCCGGCGAAGCTCGGCCACGCCAGGGCCGGGGTCAGCGCCACGATCTTGGCCCAGTCGTAGACCGGGGCGCCGTTGGCGAGCAGGCGCTGCAGCGGCAGGCGGAACCGGCGGGTGCACACCCCGGTGGCCGGATCGATGCGCGTCAGACCGGTGAACAGGATGTCGAGGCCGGCGGTGAGTTCGCAGGTGGACATCCGGCTGATGCCCTCCAGGGCGGGCGTGCCGGTCACCACCGCGGTCTCGCCCATCTGCACGAGTCCGTCGCCATTGCCATCCGCCCAGGTGAACCAGGTGTTCGGGCCCTGGTCGTAGAGCTGCCGGATGCGGCCGGCGTCGACCTCGCAGCGGTGCGGAAAAGCCATGGCGACCAGCTTCGGCGCCTGATCATCGCCGTAGGTGAAGATCGCGCCCTCTTCCGAGAGCATGTAGTTACGGCCTTGGAACGTGCGCAGGCCACCCTGGGCGCCCCAGCCGAAGGTCGGCCAGGTGCCGGGATGGCCGGCCTCCTTCTTCAGGGGATTGCCGCCGTGGCCGTAACCGATGACGACGTCGTCCTGCCAGTTGCCGGCGTAGGGCATGGTGTAGCGCCAGGCCGGCTGCCAGGTCTTCTGCGCATAGTCCATACGCCAGGCCTGCAGGCTCATCTCATCGGCGAAGGCGCCGCCGGCCTTCACGGTCTCCGCGGGGCGGTCCGGATTCATCGCGTCGGGCCAGTTCTCGTTGCCGCGCACGAACCACTGCCGTTCCAGCCGGCCGTCGAGCGACCAGCGCGCGGTGCGTGAGAAGCCGGTGGCGGTGTCGTTGACCATCAACGCCTTGCCATCCGGCGTCAGGCACATGCCGTGGATGTCGCCGATGGCCTTGGCGTCGAAGCGGCCGCTGCGCGGGGCGCCACCCTCCGCACCGATCGCGCGCATCAATTTCCCGGAAGCGGCGAAGGCGTAGATGCGCCGGCTGCCAGACTCGCGCTCGGCATCGGGGTCGAAGCGGCCGCTGTCGCCGACCCAGATGGTGCCGTCGGCGCCGACGCACAGCGCGTTGGCCGCGCGCAGGGTCCCCTTCGCCACCGCCACGCCGTCGGGCGCGCCGGCGAGGGTGAAGCGCAGGACCTCTTCGCCGCTCGCGACCAGCAGGCGGTCCTGCCGCACCGCCAGCCCGCGCGCCCCGGGCACGCGCA
>JACDGQ010000518.1 GCA_013821615.1 Planctomycetota bacterium | reverse complement strand
GTGCAGGCCGTGAGCAGCGCGCGCTCCGCCACCGCCGTGCGCACGCCGCCAAGATCCCTGGCCGCGAGCTGACGCGCCGGCACGCCGTCGCCGCCCTGCTCCGCCAGCACTGCGACCAGGACCGCCTGGACGGCCGGCGCGCTCGCCTGCGCCAGCCCCGCGAGCGCCTGCATACGCGTCGGCAGGTCCCAGGCGCGCGTGCGCACGACTTCGGCCAGGGTGGCCTGGGCGCGCGGCCCGCGCACCGCGGCGAGGACGCGCGCCACGTCGATGCGTTCCGTTCCTGGTCCCGGAGCAAGCTGGCCGATCAGCCGTGGAACCAGCGGTACGAGGCAACCCGACGCCTCCGCGGAAAATGCCAGCAGCGCATCGCCCGCAGCGGTGCGGACGTCGGCCTCGCCGTCGAGAAGCAGCGCCGCCAGGCGAGGCACCTGCGCCGTGGCGCCGAGGCCGCGCAGCAGTTCGATGCCCACGAGCCGCCACTCCGCCTGATCGTGGGCGAGCAGCGGGGTGACGGTCGCCGCCGCCTGCCCACCCTGGCCGCCCGCGCGCAGCCGCTCGACCATGTCCCAGATGTTCGCGTACCTGCTCCAGCCGAAATGCCGGTGCCGCACCGGCCCACCCGCGGCCACGATGCGCAGCTTGCCCACCGGATCGGTGCTTTCGACCACGGGCAGCAGGCCGGACCAGTCGCCGTTGGCGACCAGCCAGTCGATCAGCACGCTGCCGCTCTGCGCGTCCGCCTGCGCCAGGGCGGCCACCACCTGCGTCGTGCCGCGCCCATCTGGGATGGCGAGCACGGCATTGGCAGCGGCGTCGCGCAGATTGAGGTCCGGCTCCTGCAGGTTGCGCAGCAGCGGCCCCAGCGCCGCGGGATCCGGGAAGTGGCCCAGGGACTGGGCGGCGATCCAGCGCACGCGCGGATCGGGGTGATCGAGCGCCCTGGTCAACTGCGGCCCGGGTGGGACGGGCCAGTCGTGCAGGCGAGCTGCGAGCAGGTCATCATATTCCGCGCGCGCCGCCGCGGCGCGCAGGATGGGCTCCAGCCACGTGGAGTGCAGCTCGACCCACTCGGGGGCCCAGCTCGGTAGGCGGTGCCACAGCAGCGTCGCGGTGCCGAGGAGACTGGCGAGCACGGTGGCGGCGGCGATCAGCCAGCCGATCGGAAGCCGCGGGCCATTCACCGCCGCCACCACAGCTCCAGGTAAGGCGTACCGTAGCTGGACGATGCGATCGCCAAGGCGTCCCGCCTGATGCGCTTCACCCAACTCTGGCGGTTGAGCGCGAGGTCGAGCACGGCACGCTGGGCGGGGTCGAACGGGTAGCTGCCGGAACCCAGGATTTCTGTGGCAACCCACCACGGTTGATTCTCCTCGCTGGCCAGGAACAGCGGCACCGGGCCGCGCTGGGCCGCATCAATGAGCGCGATCAATACAGCGATGCCGTCAGGCCGGCCGGATATGTCGATGGCCGAGATCGTGCCCTGCCTGACCCAAGCGTCCGGATCGGCGAGCGCCGCGATCAGCGCTCCACCAGCCCGCGGATCGGTGGTGCGCGACAGCGCCTGCAGCGCGGCCGTCCGCACCGCGGGGCTGGCGTCCGCCCTGGCGGAGTACAGGAGATCCAGAACCGCGACCGAGTGCGCTGAGCCAAGCGCGAAGGCGGCAGTCGCGCGCTGCTCATCCTCGTCCACCGTCCACCGGCCGGTCAGCACCTCAACCATGGCCGTGACCACCGCGGGATCGTCGTTTCCGGCGAGGTCGTCTAACGCCTGGTCGCGGGTGGCCTTGTCCCAGGCGTGCGTGCGCAACACCCCGACGAGGGCCTGCACGGCGCGAGCATCGCGCGTGTCGTCCAGCATGCATGCCAACTCCCTTCGCGACAGGCCTGGTTGGGGATCGAATAACGCCACAAGAGCGGGCATCTGCGCAGCAATGACCCCCGGGCACGCCTCGTCGAGCCTGTGCAGCGCTGAATAGGCGGTGACACGAACCTTTTCGTCCTCATCGATCAAACCCGCGACCAGGTCCGGGGCCGCAGCTGCGGCGCCCAGGTCGCCGAACACCGTCAACGCCGCCATGCGCCAGGCCGGTTGGGCCGCCTTCAGCATGGGCCGGAACTCCTCCCGGATCGTGGCGGCATCTCCAACGGTGTAGACCCGGCGGAACAATCCGTCGTAATCGAACACCGCATCAGCCCCATCATGGGCTCTCTGCCAATACGCCTTCGCCACAGGCAGCAGGCCGCGCTGGTCGCCATGCTCACTCAACCAGGTCAGCAGCACGACCCGACCCTCATCGTCCACACGCCCCAGTCCGGAGAGCACCACCGCGGTGCAACCGGGATCCGCGATCGTCATGAGCGCACCTTCCGCTTGCGCGGCCTCTTCTTGCTGGTGATCGCCCAGCAGATCGACCAGCCGCGGCACCGCCGGGGCGTAGCTGATATCCTGCAACCCTTCGAGCGCGAGCAGGCGGATGTCCAGCTGTCCATCGGACAGCGCCGCCACCAGACTCGGTCCCGCCCGCTGCCCGAGTTCACGCATGCGTTCCGGGAATCTGGATTCGGAAGTCTCCCGCCTGTTCCGGAGCTCCATCTCGGCCCGCAGCAGCGGCCTCATCCACGGAGAACGCTGCACCACCCATTGCGGCGCCCACTGCGGCAGGCGGTACCAGAGCACCACCGCGGCAATGGCCAGCAGGATGCTCGCCACCACCGCGGATGCGACCAGCCAAGCGATGAGCTGACGACGTTGTGCCGCGGCTCCCGCCGCTGCCTCCAGCGTCACCACCGCCTGGTTCCCACCTCCGGCCGCGCGCTTCCCCATGCCGTAGGATCGCCACCGGCGGTGATGGTCAATCCCTGGTTCTCCTGGAAGAAATCGCCTACGGACCGCGATTCCTGCCGGTCCACAACCCCGGTGGATGCGCGGGTGCAGACCGGCAGGAATCGCGGACCGCAGGCGATGTGTTTTATCACGCGTCAAGTCCCAGGGCTCACGCCCTGGGCTATGGTCTGCCGCCCGCTCCGCGGGCTCATCCAGAGTGACGCAGCGGTGCAAGCGCGTCCGCTTGTCTCTCGTTCCCGACCCGGTGTCCTATGTCTCGCGTCTCGCGTCTCGCGTCTCGCGTCTCGCGTCTCGCGTCTCGCGTCTCGCGTCTCGCGTCTCGCGTCTCGCGTCTCGCGTCTCGCGTCTCGCGTCTCGCGTCTCGCGTCTCGCACTCCGCACTCCGCACTCCGCACCCCGCACCC
>JACDGQ010000517.1 GCA_013821615.1 Planctomycetota bacterium | reverse complement strand
GCCGAAGGCAGCCGCGCGGGCCGCGTGCTGCAGCGCGTAATCGCGCCAGTCCGCGCTCTCCGCCGCATCGTCGACCATGGCGAGCAGCCGACCGGCCAGCGCCGGGTCGCTGCGCTCCTGGGCGATGAGCGCGTTGGCGACGTTGTTGCGGCTGACCAGATCCAAGTGGCGGTCGTCCAGCTCGGCCGAGAGGAAGGCGAGCACGTCGAGGTCGAGCGCCGTCTGACCCATCACCCCCGCCGTTGCCGCCTGGCGCTGCGTCACCGTCCACTGCGCAAACCCGGCGAAGAGGCCCGGTTCGCCCGGATTGGCGCGCGCCGCGTTGCTGCCAGACCCGACCGCCGGAACGGTGGCGGGCAGAACGGTTGCCGCCGGAGCGGCGCCGGTAGCAACCAGGCTGGCGGGCGGGACGCTTCCCAGCGCACTGACAGTGCCGTCGGGGCCGCCAGAAACGCCCGGGCCCCCATGCCGCAGCGCAACGACGAGCAGAGCGCCCACCAGGGTGCCGCCGGCTACGATCAGGATGGGATTACGCATGGAGATCCTCGGGTACTGGCGCAGCGACGACGAACATGATGGCGGCCGGAGACGCTCGACGCACCGCTGCGCCCCCGAATCCGCGCCGCGGAGAAGTTACGAACTGAGATGAGATGACGAGAGTGCGCAAGCGCGCACTTCGTACGCAGGCCTCGCCTGAGGTCAAGTGAAGAACACTATGACAAATCGCCGAATGACCTGACAGCGGTCAAAGGCATGACTCTATGCACGGAATCAGCATCATACTGAACGGATACCGCACGTATGGCTGATCTTTCAAAGCAAATCCACTTGCTCCGTCCACTGCCGCATTCGCAACCGGGTATGAAATGTCACATAAATAAGTTACTAATACAACGTCAGCCGGCCACGTCGGTGGCCCTTGCTCAGATTTAGAGCGGCCAATTTGCCGGAAATGCTGTCCGCAATCCGGAGCATGCACATCTGTTTGACGCGCGACTGGCCATTGCACCTCGACGGAGTTGAGCTCATCCCGGCACGGATGCCGCGGCTGCATGCGCACGCTCAGGGCGTCGGCTCTGGCATCGGCGAGGCGGATGCCGGGATATCGGCCGCAACGCAGGCGTACGCCTGGAACGTGCGGCTGGTCACCGGCTCGCCGCTGACCGCCTGCAGGTCGACCGACATGCCGACGGCGCGCGCGCTCTGCGTGGGCGTGATCATGAGGTCGACGCGGCGACCGTCGGCAGAGACGGTCGCGGTCATGGTGAACAACCGGGAATGCGTGCTGGCCGCGACGATCCGGTAGGGCGAATCGGCGGGCACTGTCACCGTGACCGGCTTGGCGGTGAGGGCTTCGCCCACCTTCCAATAGCGGATGGGCGGATCGAGCAGCGGGCCGGAAGGCAGCTCCACCAGCAGGGTCAGGTCGACCTTGCGCTGGTCCGGGGCGTCGGTGGCCACGTGCACGACCTTGCGCTGCGGCCCGTAGCGGTCGCCGAAGACGAAGGTCGCGGTGATCTGGCCGCTTTCACCGGGCTGGAACACGGCCTTGCTGAGCGCTGCCGTGGTGCACCCGCACGACGTGCTGGTGCCGAGGATCGTGACCGGCGCGGCGCCGGTGTTGGTGAAGGCGTAGACGGCCTCGACCTGGGCGTCCGCGAAGCGCGGGCGGAATGCCTGGCTCGTCTGGGCGAAGACCAGCGGGCCGGGCGCAGGCGGCGGGCCGTCCGCGCCGGGCAACCTGCAGGCGGCGCAGATGAGGACCAGCCACTGCATCAGGCATGCCGCCCAGCGCCCTGGAAATCTCGCGCTCGCCAGCATGGAAACCCCCTCTGCGCGAACGCCTGTACCGGACGCGGACACCAGGACAAGGAATTCCGCCCGACGCTCGGCCGCGCGCCGCGGCCTGAAAACGACCTTTCGGGGGCGCCGGACGACGCTCTTCCGCCGAGTCGTTCAGCGTGCCCTGCTGCACTGCTCGGCTCAACCTCTTCCTTGATTCGCCCTCCGGCAGGCGACGCTGCGCAGCGCTTCCGCGGCCCGCTGCGCGACGATCCGCACCACTCCAGGCGCCTGCCATGCACTCTGCCCCAACCGCCTTCCGCCGTCCAGCGCCGCGCGCGCTCGGCAGGACGTTGCGCGCACTCGCGCTGAGCGGAGTCATGGCGGCGGCGCTGGCCGCGGCCGAGCCGAACGCCGGCGACGCCACCGTCACCCTCCCCCCGACCTGCGACATCGCGCAGCTGACCGACCTGGTCGCGCGCAGCACCGGGGTGTCGTTCCAGTTCGGCGTGGGCAAGGTCTCGGGCAGCGTGCGCATGGCGGTGGCGGCGCCGGTCACCAACAAGGACCTGTGGTCGATCTACCATCAGGCGCTCGCCAACCAGGGGTTCACCACGGTCATCACCGCGCTGCCCGCGGTCTACCAGGTGGTGCCGCTGGCCGACGCGCACCAGAGCGCGCGCGTGCTGACCGACCAGGAATATGCGCAGCTGCCCTACCCTCCGGGCTACCAGACCGTCATCCGCGATCTGCGCAGCCTGTCCGCGGACACCGCGATGAAGGCGCTCAGCGCGGTCTTCACCACGCCGTTCACCCAGGTGCGGGCGATGGGCCCGGACGGCCGCAGGCTGCTGATCGCCGCGCCTACCCAGCGCATCAGCGAGGCGGACGCCATCCTGCGCGTCATCGACCAGCCCGGCCAGGTCCCCGAGGTGCGCCTGTTCCGGCCCGCACGCACCACCGCGCAGGCGCTGCAGGCCTCGGCCACCGGTGCGTGGAATGCGCTGGGCAGGGTCGACGAGCACCCGCGCGCCGCCGAGGTCATGATCGCGCCCGACGGCCTGCAGCTGATGCTGGTCGCGACCGCGACCGATATCGCCGCGCTGGAGAAGGTCGCCCGCGACCTCGACCGCAGCGAACCGACCGAGGTGCGCACCTACCGGCCGAAATCCTTCACCCTGGAGGATGTCGCCTCGCTGATCCAGCAGACGCTGGGTGCGGCCAGCAAGGTCGAGGTCGTCCGCGACTATTTGACCGGCAGCCTGGTCATCCGCGCGACCCTGGCAGAGCACGAGCGCATCGCGGCGGTGGTGAAATCGCTCGACGACGCGCCGGCATCATCGCGGCGCCAGGCGCAGTCCCTGCAGGTCAAGCATCGGCGGGCGGATGAGATCGCCCGTTTGGTAATGGCGATGATCTCTGCTGAGAGCGGCGCGGCCGGACGCGGGCAACCGGCTGGTCAGGGCACGCC
>JACDGQ010000516.1 GCA_013821615.1 Planctomycetota bacterium | reverse complement strand
CGCCATGAGCGCCCCGGCCCCCGCCACGACCGCGCCGCCGCTGACCGCGATCATCCTGACCTTCAACTCGGCGCATTCGGTGGGGCTGGTGATCGCGGCGCTGCGCGGCCTGGCGACGCGCATCCTGGTGGTCGATTCGTTCAGCACCGATACTACGGTCGCGGTGGTCACCGCGCTCGGCTGCGAGGTCGTGCAGCATCCCTTCGAGCACTACGCCGCGCAGCGCAACTGGGCGCAGGCGCACGCCGGGCTGGCGGGGGACGCGTGGGTGCTGCACCTCGACGCCGATGAGGTGGTCTCGCCCGAACTCGCCGTCAGCATCCGCGCCGCGCTCGCGGCGCCGCGCGCGAGCGGCTACCTGATGCGCCGCGTCAGCAACTTCCTCGGCCAGCCGATCCGCTGGGGCCTGACCAACCCGGGCTGGCACCTGCGCCTGTACCGCGCCGCGCACGGCCGCTGCGAGGATCGCCTCTACGACCAGCACTTCATCCTCGACCAGCCGGCCGCGCGTCTCAGCGGCATCCTCGCCGACCTCCAGCTGATCTCGATCGAGCGCTGGATCACCGCGCACAACCGCTGGTCGACCGCCGAGGCCGAGCAGATCTGGGCGGAGGGCAAGGCCGCGGCCGGGGCGGAGGACGGGACCCTGCAGGGCTCGTTGACCGGCGACCCGCGCATGCGCAAGCGCTGGATGAAGAACCGGCTCTACTACCGCCTGCCGGGCCTGCTGCGCGCGATCGGCATCTTCTTCTACGGGTACTTCATCCGCCTCGGCTTCCTCGACGGGCGCATCGGCCTGATCTACCACGTCCAGCAGACGCTGTGGTTCCGCTTCACCGTCGACGCCAAGCTCTTCGAGCTGGAGCTCGAGGAGCGGCGTCGGCACGCCGCCGTCAAGGAGCCCCCGGTTTGAGCCTGCGCCTGAGCATCTACTCCTACAACTACGCGCCCGAGCCGACCGGCATCCCGTTCTACAACACCGGCATGGCGACCTGGCTGCACCGCCACCGCGGCTGGCGCGTGACCATGCACACCGGCCTGCCGCACTATCCCTGGTGGCGCGTGCCCGACGACTACCGCGACCGCGACTACCGCGGCGGCCGCGGCGACGAGGTGATCGACGGGGTGGTGGTCGAGCGCGTGCGCCACTTCGTGCCGACCGCGCCGGTCGGCGGCCGGGCGCGCATGCGCCTCGACGCCAGCTGGCTGTTCGCCACCGCACGGCGCAGCCTGGGTGCGCGGCGCCGGCCGCACGCGCTCGTGGTGGTGGCGCCGCCCTTCCTCGGCGGCCTGCTCGGCTGGCTGCTCGCCTTGCGCTTCCGCGTGCCGGTGGTCTACCACGTCCAGGACCTGCAGGTCGATGCCGCGCTCGAGCTCAAGATGATTCCGCAGCGGCTCGGTGGCCTGCTGCTGGGCATCGAGCGCTTCATTCTCGAACGCATGGACCTGGTGACCACGGTCAGCCGCGCCATGCGCGCGCGCCTGCAGGCCAAGGCGGTGACGCGCCGGCCGGTGGCGCTGTTCCCCAATTGGGCGGACACCGCCGCGATCGCGCCGTGGGCGGGACCCAACCCCTACCGCCGCGAGTGGGGCGTGCGCGACGACGAGGTGGTGGTGATGTACAGCGGCAACCTCGGCAAGAAGCAGGGCGTCGAGCTGCTGCTCGAGGCGGTGACGCGGATGCGCGTGCCGGTGCGCCTGGTGGTGGCGGGCGAAGGCGTGGAGCGCGCCGAGCTCGCCGCCAAGGCCCAGGCCCTGGGCCTGACCACGCTGCTCTTCCTGCCCCTGGCCCCGGCCGCGCGCCTCGCCGAGTTCCTCTCCGCCGCCGACCTGCACTGCATCCCCCAGCGCCGCGCCGCGGCCGGGTTGGTGATGCCCTCCAAGCTGCTCAACATCATGGCGGTGGCGCGCCCGGTGGTGGTCACCGCCGACCCCGGCACCGACCTGGCGGCCGAGGTCGAGCGTTCCGGCTGCGGCGTGGTCGCCCCGCCCGAGGACGCCGGCGCCCTCGCCGGGGCGCTTGACGGGGTCGCCGGCGACCGCGTCTCCTGGGCGGTGCGCGGCGCCGCCGGGCGCCGCTACGTCCAAAGCAACCTCGGCATCGATGCTGTGGTAGGGCGCTTCGCCGCTGGCATCATGACGCTCGTCAACCGTCGTCGCCGCCCCTGAGCGCCCGCATGCTCGCCGACACCCCGCGCACCTTCACCCGCCAGGTCCTGCTCGCCATGGCCGATCTGGCCATGATGGGTGGGCTGCTCTACCTGTGCTACCTGTGCGCCCCGACCCCGCCGCCCAACCGCGAGGACCTGCACGTGCAGATCCTCGGCCTGCTCGCGCCGGTCGCCTTGATGTTCCACCTGGGCGGCGCCTACGTCGGCACCAACCAGACCACCCCGGGAATGTGGATCCGCCACGCCTGGCTGTCCTTCTGGGCGGCGGTGGGGCTGTTCTTCGCCGCCGCCTATGTGCTCAAGATCGGCGCCTTCTACCCGCGCGCGGTGATCGGCCCGTGGCTGGTCTCGGTGTCGCTCGGCATGGCCGTGGTGCGCTGGCTGATGTTCTACGACATGGAGCGCCGCCACCGCCACGGGCGCGGGCTGGAACGCACCCTGCTCGCCGGATCACTGTCGATGTGCCAGGCCTTCTCGCGCCACGCCGACGCCAACCCGGTGCTCGGCATCAAGGTGGTGGGGATGTGCTCGGACGGGCTGCTCTCGGTCGGCGAGGGGAAGGAGCTGGTGGTCGGCGACTACGAGCGGCTCGAGGCGATGGTCGCCGAGCTCGAGATCGACCGGGTGATGGTGTGCGGGAACTTCGACGACCAGAAGCTGGTGGTCAACATCATGAACCGCCTGCTCAACTATCCGGTCACGGTGCAGTACGTCCCAGACATGTCGCAGTTCCCGGTGTTCTCTTTGCGCGTCGGCGACTACGCCGGGCAGCCGGTGATCAACCTCTCGTCGAGCCCGCTCACCGAGCGCGCGCTGTTCATCAAGTGGCTCGAGGACAAGGTCATCGGCGGACTGATCCTGCTGCTCATCGCGCCGCTCCTGGCCGCGATCGCGTGCGCGGTCAGGTTCACCAGCCCCGGCCCGGTGCTGTTCATCCAGGACCGCCACGGCCTGGGCGGCGCACGCATCCGGGTGATGAAGTTCCGCACCATGTTCCATAACACGGCGCCCCAGCCGGTCTCCGCCGGGGCGCTCGAGCCGCGCGGCCAGCCCGCCGCACCCGAGCACCACACCACCGTGGAC
>JACDGQ010000515.1 GCA_013821615.1 Planctomycetota bacterium | reverse complement strand
TCGCGGCCCTGCTCGTGGAGTTCGCCGCGCTCGGCGCCATCGCCGCCGCGCTCGGTGCCGCCCTCGCGACCGGCAGCGGCTGGCTGCTGGTGTCGGGGTTCTTCGGCATGGGCCACTTCGCCGTGCCCTGGTTGCAGCTCGTCGGATTGGTCGCTGTGGTCGCAGCGCTGTGCGCCGTCACCGGGGTGCTTGCGTGCCGGCAGGTGCTGACGGCGAAACCGCTGACGGTGCTGCGGGAGGCTTAATCGTCCGCGTGCTTCTTGGTGCCGTGGGTCGCCAAGCGCGCGTTGATGCGCTGGTCGAGGTATTCGACGATCTTGCCGATGGTCTCGAGGCCGGGCTCGCCGGGCAGGGCCTCCTCGAAGTTCACGCCGAAGGCGTCCTCCAGGTCCATCGCCACTTCGGCGATGTCGAGGGGGTCCTTGGTGATCTCGGGGACCAGGGCCTGATGCTCGTAGTCGAAGCTGTCGTCATCGCCCGGATGGGGGAGATTGTGCAGCTTGGTGCACAGGATCTCGATGACTTCTTCGCGGATGCGCTTGCGGTCCATGGCTGCTGCTGTCGGTCGGGGGTGGCGCTGGCGGTCTCAGCCGGTGAAACGGCGGAAGACCAGGGAGGCGTTGTGGCCCCCGAAACCCAGGTTGTTGGAAAGTGCGTACTCGGCCTGGAAACGCCGCGCCGTGTTGGGCACGTAGTCGAGGTCGCAGTCCGGGTCGGGCGTGGTGTAGTTGATGGTCGGCGGCAGCACGCCGTCGCGCAGCGCCAGCAGCGTGGCGATGGCCTCGATGCCGCCGGCCGCGCCCAGGGTGTGACCGGTCATGCCCTTGGTGCTGGAGACCGCGAGCTTGCGCGCGTGCTCGCCGAACACCTGCTTGATCACCGCGGTCTCGCCGGCGTCGTTGTACTTGGTCGAGGTGCCGTGCGCGTTGATGTAGCCGAGGGTCTCGGGGGTGATCCCGGCGTCGCGCAGCGCCATGCGCATGCACGCCGCACCGCCCGCGCCGGTGGGATCGGGAGCGGTCTCGTGGTAGGCGTCGCCGGTGCAGCCGTAGCCGACCACCTCGCCGTGGATGACCGCGCCGCGCGCCTTGGCGTGGGCGAGCTCCTCGAGCACCAGGATGCCGGCGCCCTCGCCGATGACGAAGCCGTCGCGGTCCTTGTCGAAGGGCCGGCTGGCGGCGCCGGGATCGTCGTTGCGGCGGCTGAGCGCGCCCAGCGAGTTGAACCCGGCGATGCCGAGGTGGGTGATCGGCGCCTCGCTGCCGCCCGCGATCATCGCATCGCACTGGCCGACGCGGATGTGGTGGTAGGCCGCGCCGATGCAGTGCGAGCCGGTGGCGCAGGCGGTGGTGATCGAGTAGTTCGGGCCCTTGGCGCCGTAGACGATCGAGATGTCGCCAGCCGCGCTGTCGACGATCATCTTCGGCACCAGGAACGGGCTGACGCGCGATGGGCCGCGGGTCAGGAAGGTGGAATGCTCGTTCTCGATGGTCGCCAGACCGCCGATGCCCGACCCCACCACCACGCCGATGCGGAACGGATCGGCCCATGACTTGGGCTCGAGGCCGCTCTGCGCCATCGCTTCCTGCGCCGCCTTGAGGGCGAGCAGCACGAAGCGGTCCTTGCGGCGCGCCGCCTTGCTGTCGCCGCCCGTCAGAGCGAGGTTGTCCAGCGCCACCTGCCCGCCGAAGCGGGTCTCGTGCTTGGACGCGTCCAGCACGGTGATGGGGCCGATGCCATGCCGGCCGGCCTGCAATGCCGACCAGAAATCGGCGACGTTCGTGCCATTGCACGCCAACGCGCCCATCCCGGTCACGACGACCCGACGTTCACCCATGCTGTGTCCCACCCGTTGCCGTCGAGGATGCCGCCATCACTTCGCGACTTTGCCCTCGATGTACTTGACGATGTCGCCGATGGTCTTGAGGTCCTGGTCCTCCTCCAGCTTCACGCCGAAGGCATCTTCGAGATCCATCATGATCTCGGCGATGTCCAGGCTGTCGGCGCCGAGGTCGGCGACCACATTGCTCGCTTCGGTGATGGTGGCCTTGTCGCGCGAGAGGCGGTCGGCAATGATGTCGATGACCTTGGTCTTGATTTCGCTCACAGCCACTCCTTTGGGGCGGATCGGTGAAGGGCCGCTAGTCTGTCGGGGGTACCCCGATGGTCAAGGCGAGGCTCCCTGACCGCTGACTAGGACCCGGATTTCTGCACAAGCCGTTTGGCGGTGGTGCCTTGGCATGATGGACATAGCCTGCGGCGATGCCCAGCGCCAGCGCCATGACCGTTTGCGGAGCCCGGTTGCTGCGCCGCTCCGCGTGCGTCGGGCTGGTTGGCGCGGGCCTGTTGCTGGCCGCCTGCGGCAGCAGTGGCGTCGCCCTGCCTGCGCCCGGGGCGAGCGGCCTGGTGGTGGTGCGGTTGTGGGAGGCCAAGGGCGGACCGCCTGCGATGCTGCAGTCACGGCGCGTCCGGCAGGTCGGTTCGACCTTCGACCAGCTCGCACTGGAGCCGGTGGTGATGCGCCTGCCCGCCAGCGACGGCGTGGTCTACATCGCCGCGGCGAGCGGCCTCTACAGCGAAAAAGGCGTGGATACCATCACCCTGTCCGCACCGGTGCACTTCACCGGCGTGTGGCGCGGTCTGCCGCTCGCCGGGCGCGCCGACACCGCGACCATCGATCACCGGACCCACGCCATGATGCTGACCGGAGTCGAGGTGGTCTACGCGGGCCTGACCCAGACCACGCCGTGGGCCAAGGTGCTCGAGAACCAGGCGATCTCCTTCGGCAAATTCGACCGCTCCGCCTCCGCCGGCGCCAGCGGCGACCATGCGCACAGCACCCTCGCAATGGTCGCCGCGCTGGCCGCGCTGCCGCAGCCGCTGGTGCTACCGGAATTCCGCTGGGCGCGGGAGTAGGCGCTCCCAGGTCTTCGGACTTCCGGACAGCCGGATCGAACAGGAGGCGCGGAGACGCGGAGGACGGATGAGGGGAGAAGGGCCGTGTGCCGCGATTCCGCGCGGTGCGCGCTACCGGTAGCCCTGCCCAGGCCGCGCTCGCAGCGGAGTGGCGTGCGAGGGTCGCCAGCCCTTGCTTCCGGCCGTCCTCCTCCGACCTCCGCGTCTCCGCGCCTCCTGTTCGATCTGTCGGGTCCGCGGTGGGCGCGCTACGGCAGGCGGTTGAGCCGGCGGATCGCCCAATCGACCGCGAACAGCGACACGATCAGCACCAGCGCCCAGGTGGTGTCCCACCAGCC
>JACDGQ010000514.1 GCA_013821615.1 Planctomycetota bacterium | reverse complement strand
GCGCGGCCTGGGCCGCCGCGAGGCGCGCGACCGGCACGCGGAACGGCGAGCAGCTGACGTAGGTCAGGCCGATCTGGTGGCAGAACTCGATGGTTGCGGGATCGCCACCGTGCTCGCCGCAGATGCCCAGCTTGATGCCGGGGTTGACGCTGCGTCCGCCGTCGATGGCGAGCTTCATCAGCTTGCCCACGCCGGTCTGGTCGATCGAGGCGAAGGGGTTCGCCTTGACGATGCCGAGCTTCTGGTACGGTGGCAGGAACTTGCCCGAGTCGTCGCGCGACATGCCCAACGTGGTCTGGGTCAGGTCGTTGGTGCCGAACGAGAAGAACTGCGCTTCAGCGCCGATCTCATCCGCGGTCAGGCAGGCGCGCGGGATCTCGATCATGGTGCCGACCAGGTAGACCAGCTTGGTCTTGGCCGCGGCGAACTCCTCGGCGAAGACGCGGTGCACGATCTCGAGCTGGAGCTTGAGCTCGGCGACGTAGCTGACGAGCGGGATCATGACTTCGGGCACGACCTTCTTGCCGGTCTTCCGGGCGACCGCGAGCGCGGCGCGGGCGATGGCCCGCGACTGCATCTCGGTGATTTCCGGGTAGACGATGCCGAGGCGGCAGCCGCGGTGGCCGAGCATCGGGTTGAACTCGTGCAGCGAGTGGCCGAGGGCCTCGATGCGCGACGTCGGGACGCCGAGCTTCTTGGCCAGGGCTTCGGTCTGCGCGCCGGCCTGGGGCAGGAACTCGTGGAGTGGCGGATCGAGCAGGCGGATGGTCACCGGGCGGCCGGCCATGGCTTCGAAGAGGCCCTCGAAATCCTTCTGCTGGATGGGCAGCAGGACGGCGAGCGCGCCGGTGAAGTGCTTGATCGCCTGGGCGTACTGGGTCTTGAGCTCGGCGAGCTTCTTCGTGTCGTTCTTGTGCTCGTCGCTCTCGGCGCGGAACTTCGCGTAGTCCTCGGCGAAGAGGATCATCTCGCGCACCGAGTCGATGCGGTCACCCTCGAAGAACATGTGCTCGGTACGGCACAGGCCGATGCCTTCGGCGCCGAAGGCGATGGCGTTGGCGGCCTGGTCGGGCTGGTCGGCGTTGGTGCGCAGGCCCATGGTGCGGAACTTGTCGGCGAGCTTCATGACGAAGTCGTAGGCCTGGAACAGCGCGCTGTCCTGCGGCTTCATGGTCTTGCCGATGAGCACCTGCTTGAGTTCGGAATCGGAGGTCTTGACCTTGCGGCCGTAGACCTTGCCGGTGGTGCCGTTGATCGAGATGAAATCGCCTTCCTTGAGGCTGCGGCCATTGCACGTCAGCACGCCCTTGGCGTAATCGATGGCGATGTCGCCGGCGCCGGCGACGCAGACCTTGCCCATCTGGCGGGCGACCAGCGCCGCGTGCGACGAGACGCCGCCGCGCGCGGTGAGGATGCCCTCGGCGGCGATCATGCCGCGCAGGTCCTCGGGGCTGGTCTCGATGCGGCAGAGCACGGCCTTCTGGCCCGACGCCGCGACTTCTTCCGCCTTCTTGGCGGTCAGGGCGATGATGCCCGAGGCCGCGCCGGGGCCCGCGGGCAGGCCGGAAGTCATGTAGCTGTCCTTCTCGGCGGCCTTCTCGTCGGTGATGTCGAAGATCGGCGCCAGCAGCTGGTCGAGGGCCTGCGGATCGCCGGACTTCACCGCGTGCTCGGGGGTCATCAGCTTCGCCTTGACCATGTCATGGGCGATCTTGACGTAGGCCTGCGCGGTGCGCTTGCCGTGGCGCGTCTGCAGCATGTAGAGCTTCTGCTCTTCGATGGTGAACTCGAAGTCCTGGACGTCGCCGAACTCCTTCTCGAGCTTGGCGCGCACCACCATGAGCTGCTTGTGGATGCCGGAGAACACCTTGTCGGTGGCCATGTCGGCGATCTTGAGGGGCGTGCGCACGCCGGCGACCACGTCCTCGCCCTGGGCGTTGGCGAGGTACTCGCCGTAGAACTCGTTGGCGCCGTTGGCCGGGTTGCGGGTGAACGCCACGCCGGTGCCCGAGGTGTCGCCCATGTTGCCGAAGACCATCGCCTGGACGTTGACCGCCGTGCCCCACTCGTGCGGGATGCGGTACTTGTCGCGGTAGATGATGGCGCGCTCGTTCATCCAGCTGCCGAACACGGCGCCGGTCGAGCCCTTGAGCTGCTCGTAGGGGTTCTGCGGGAACTCCTTGCCGGTGCGCTCCTTGATCAGCGCGCGATAGCGCTTGATGAGCTCCCGGAGGTTGGCCTCGGTGAGCTTGGCATCGTCGTGCTGGTGCAGCTCGTCCTTGAGGTCGTCCATGACCTGGTCGAAGGGCTCGGGCTCGTTCTCGCTGCGCTTCTGCACGCCCATCACCACGTCGCCGTACATCTGCACGAAGCGGCGGTAGCTGTCGAAGGCGAAGCGGCCGTTGCCGGTCTTGGCCTTGAGCCCCTCGACGGTGACGTCGTTGAGGCCGAGGTTGAGGATGGTGTCCATCATGCCCGGCATCGAATCGCGCGCGCCGGAGCGCACCGAGACCAGCAGCGGATTCGCGCGGTCGCCGAACTTCTTGCCGGTCGCCTTCTCGAGCTTGGCGATGGCGGCGGGGACCTCGACCTCGTTGAGGCCCTTGGGGTAGGTGCGCTTGTTGGCGTAGTAGTGCGTGCACACCTCGGTGGTGATGGTGAAGCCATCGGGCACGTTGAAGCCGCGGCGGCTCATCTCCGCGAGGTTGGCGCCCTTGCCGCCGAGCAGGCTCTTCAGCGAGGCGTCGCCGTCCGACTTGCCGCCACCGAAGTGGTAGATGTACTTCGCGGCCTTGGGCGCTTTCGCTGCCGCGGACGCCTTGGCCACGGCGCCCTTGGCGGCGGGGCGGGTGGCTTTGGGGGCTTTCTTCGCGGGGGCGGCCTTGGCCATGATGGATCCTTTACGCTGCGGTGAGCGGCAGTGGAGCTTGAGGGGTTTGCCTCTGATCGGTCGGATCGGAGGGTCGGGGAACGTACGGGGCTTTCCCGGACGGTCAACGCGCGTGCGGCAAGCATTGGCGGTGCCCAGGCCGCGGTCCCGACGCCGAGGTCCGGACTCTGCTGGCGGGCGCAGCGCACCGGGCGCGGACTGCGCTGCTCCGCCACCGGGACCGGGGCCCCGGACGGCCTGCGGAACGCCTAAGCCGACGGGTCGGTTCGGATCCGGGCGCTCGCGAAGGCCTCCGCCGCGGCGCGGTCGGCGAATACGCCCTCGAGCTGGGCGTCCTCGAGCGCCCGCAGCAGTCCCCCCAGGGC
>JACDGQ010000513.1 GCA_013821615.1 Planctomycetota bacterium | reverse complement strand
GCGCTGGCGCGCGCTACGTCACGCTGGTGTGCCTGGCGCGTACGCCGGGGCATGGGGATCCGGTCGCGACACCGTAGACCCTGCGCAACAGCGGTTGCCGGATCCGCGCAACGTGTACATTCCCCGCCCATGACGCCGTCCGCCGCCACCGAAGCCGAGCCGCTGATCCCGGTTGTGCGCGCACGCACCGTGTACATCGAGACCTTCGGCTGCCAGATGAACCTGGCCGATACCGAGGTCGTGCTCGCGCGCCTCGGCGAGGCCGGCTACCGCCGCGTCGCTGAGGTCGAACAAGCCAGCCTGGTGCTGTACAACACCTGCGCGGTGCGCGACCACGCCGAGGCCAAGGTGCGCGGCCGGCTCGGCGCGCTCAAGGGCCTCAAGCGCCGACGTCCCGAACTGAAGATCGGCATCATGGGCTGCATGGCGCAGCGCGAGAAGGAGCAGCTGCTCGCCGCCTACCCGCATGTCGACCTGGTGGTCGGCACCGACCAGTTCGTACGCATGCCGCAGCTGCTCGACCAGCTTGAGGACCAGGGCCGCCTCGCCGCCACCAGCTTCGGCGACTTCGAGGACCGCATGTGGAGCGCGACGCGCTCCTCGGGCGTCAACGCCTGGGTGCCGATCATGCGCGGCTGCAACTACAACTGCACCTACTGCGTGGTGCCGTTCACGCGCGGCCGCGAAAAGTCGCGCGCGCCGGCGCAGATCGAGGACGAGGTCCGGCGCCTGGTCGACGAGGGGTTCGCCCAGGTCACGCTGCTCGGCCAGACCGTCGACTCCTACGGCAAGACCCTGGGCGATGGCACCACCCTGGCTGCGCTGCTGCGCCGCGTGCACGCCATCGACGGGCTGAAGCGTCTGCGCTTCGTCACCAGCCATCCCAAGGACATCACCGACGAGCTGCTCGACACCATGGCCGCGCTGCCCAAGGTCGCGAAGCACCTGCACGTGCCGGCGCAGTGCGGCAGCGACCGCATCCTGCGCCTGATGGGCCGGCGCTACTCGCGCGCCGACTACCTGGACATGGTGCGGCGCGCCCGCGCGCGCATGCCGGAGATCGAGCTGCTCACCGACATCATCGTCGGTTTCCCGCGCGAGACGGACGAGGATTTCGCGCAGACCGTGGCGCTGATGGAGGAGGTGCGCTTCGCCGGCGCCTACGTGTTCATGTACTCGCAGCGCCCGGACACGCCCGCCGCCAACCTCCCCGACGACGTGCCCGTCGAGGTCAAGAAGGCGCGCTGCAACCACCTCCTCGACCTCCAGCTCGTCCACCAGGGCCAGGCCTACGCGCCGCTCACCGGGCGCGTCCTGCAGGTGCTGGTCGAAGGCCCGAGCAAAAGCGACGAGGCCATGCTGCACGGCCGTTCGCTCGGCAACCTCAACATCGTCTTCCCGCGCGTGGACGCCGCCGGAACTGGTCGCGACGACCTGATCGGCCAGCTCGTGGACGTGCGCATCGCGCGCTCGACGAGTTTGACGTTGTTCGGGGACGTGGTGGCGTGAACGGCATGGGTGCGGGGTGCGGGGTGCGGGGTGCGGGGTGCGGAGTGCGGAGTGCGGAGTGCAGGAGAGGAGTTTCCCGGTCCTGAGGCAATGCGTCGTCATTGGATGCGACCTGCCGACGCGAGAAGGAGATGACTCCGCACTCCGCACCAGGACGTGGGTACGACCTGCACACGCAAGGAGGCGGTGACCCCGCACTCCGCACTCCGCACTCCGCACCCCGCACTCCTCGGTCCCCGTCCCCGCGGTGGACCAGGACCGGGGTTGCAGTGGCGTGGCGATCCGCATCCTGACCCGACCAATGCCCACCGACTTCTTCGCCCTTGATGGCCGCGTCATCCCCGCGGCCGAAGCCACCGTCAGCGTGCTCGATCTCGGCTTCCTGCGTGGCGTCGGCGCCTTCGAGACCCTGCGCACCTACGCCGATGGCCTGCCGCACCTGCTCGGCGAGCACCTGCGTCGCATCTGGGAGAGCGCCGCCGCCTTCGGCCTGGCGCCGTTCTTCGGCGAGTCCGAAGTGCGCCGCCTGATCAGTGAGATCCACCGCCGCAGCGGCCATGGCGAATTGCGCGTCAACCTCATCGTCACGCCGGGCGAGAACACCTCCGGGGTGTTCGGCGCGGAGCGGCCGACGTGGGTGATGATCGCGCGCGAAGTGCACGCGCCGCCGGCGGAGCTGTACGAGCAGGGCGTCACGGCGGTGACCTTCGCCGCGACCCGCCACCTGCCGACACTCAAGACCACCAGCTACCTGGTTGGCAAGACCGGCCTGCTGTTGGCGGACCAGCTCGGCGCGCACGAGGCCTTCTACGTCGATCCCGCCGGCTACGTCACCGAGGGCGTCACCAGCAACCTGCTGGTCGTGCGCGGCGGGCGGGTGATGACGCCGGTCAAGGACTGCCTGCCGGGCATCACCAAGGCCGGCCTGCGCCCGGTCGCCGAGGCCGCCGGCCTGGCCTGGTACGAGTGCAACCTGACGTGCGACGACGTCTACACCGCCGACGAGGTGTGGATCACCTCCGCCGTGCGCGAGCTGCTGCCGGTGGTGCAGGTCGACGACCGCACCATCGCCCAGGGCGTGGTCGGGCCGTGGGCGAAGCGCCTGCGTCCGCTCTACCATCAGCGCTGCATCGCCGAGGCGCGGCGCGATGCGGCGGCCGCGGCGGCGGCCGCGGGCTGATGGCTGATGGCTGAAGGCTGATGGCTGACAGCCGATGACACTCCGGACCGAGCGCCTCCCCCCCATGACGATACAGCCCATGACCAATGCTTCGCCCCAGCTGCTGCCCGGTCCGGCCCACTTCCAGGTCGTCGAGGAGCCCGCCTACGCGCCGTCCGGCAGCGGCGAGCATCTCTACGTGCTGATCGAGAAGGAGGGCCTGACCACCGACGCGGTGGCCGAGGCCCTGGCCAAGACCCAGGGCAAACGCGGCATGGACGTCGGCTACGCCGGGCGCAAGGACCGCCACGCCATCACCAGCCAGTGGTTCAGCGTGCACTTCGGCGACGAGAGCCGCCTGCCCGCGCTCGCCGAGCACAGCGCGCGCGGCCGCATCACCGTGCGCGAGGTCGCGCGCCACGCCAACAAACTGCGCCTCGGCCACCTCGCCGGCAACCGCTTTCGCCTGGGACTGGGCGGCGTCGCCGACCAAGAGGCCCTGCAGGGCGGCCTCGCCGCGCTCGCCCACCAGGGCATCCCCAACCGCTTCGGCGCGCAGCGCTTCGGTGTCCACGGCGCGACCCTGGCG
>JACDGQ010000512.1 GCA_013821615.1 Planctomycetota bacterium | reverse complement strand
ATCGGCCTGGAGAAGGTCAGGAACTTCGCCACCGCCTTCGCCGTTCAAGCCGAGATGGCAAAGAAACAGGCGGAAGAGACGGCAAAGCGCAGACGACGACGATGACTTGTGGGTAATGGGTAGGGCTGACGCCCTGGGCTGGTTTCTTCCGCCCGCTCCGCGGGCTCATCCGCTGCCACCCCCCGTTCGCCCCTTGTTCGACGGTTCACTCATGATTTTCTCGCGTCTCGCGTCTCGCGTCTCGCGTCTCGCGTCTCGCGTCTCGCGTCTCGCGTCTCGCGTCTCGAGTCGCTACGCGGCAATGAGCAGCAGCTGCCGCGCGTTCTCCACCTCGTCATTGATCACCGACAACACCTCCACCAGCGCCGTCTTGTCCATCCCCAGGTAGGTCCACACCGCCGGGTCGAGCACCGGCTCGTCGCATTGGCCAGAGGTGCGGATCTTCTTCAGCGCGCACAGGTATTCGCAGAGCTGGAGCATGGCCACGATCTTGGGGTCGCTGGCGCCGGTCATCTGGTTCTGCTGGGCGATGGCGTTCACCATGATCGGCTCGAGCTCCCAGCTCTTGGCCAGCCACGCGCCGATCTCGGCGTCGTCGGTGTCCAGCACCTCGCGCGCGGCGCGCGAGAAGCCGAAGCGGTACTCACGCGCGACCGCGATGATCGCGCGCGTCTCCTCCGGGGCGTTCTCGACCAGGATGAGCTTGCCGATGTCCTTGAGCAGGCCGATCGAGAAGGCCATCTCGGGGTCGCAGAGCGCGCCCTTGGCGGCGATCAGCCGGCACAGGCAGGCGGAGACCGCGCTGTGCGCCCAGAAGGCCTTCATGTTGAAGTTGGCGCTCTGCTGCTGGAACATGTTGAGCACCGAGATCGACAGCGCGATCGAGCGGATGGTCTTGAAGCCGAGCAGCCGGATCGCCTGCTCGAGGCCGGTCACGGTCTCGCTCAGACCGTAGTACACGCTGTTGACCATGCGCAGCATCTTCGCCGCCATGGCCGGGTCCTTCATGATGATCGCGTTGATCGCGCGCATGTCGGCGTTGGGGTCGTTGACCAGCCGGCACACCTGGGTGACCACCTCGGGCAGCGACGGCACGGTGTGGATGCGCTCGATGATGTCGGCGAAGCTGGCGCGATTGATGGCCATTCAGCCCTCCGGTGCGGGTGGCGAAGCGGCGAGGTCGGACGGCACGTCCGCAGCGCTGGACAGCGCCTGGCGGTTCTCTGCCTGGATCTCGAGCAGCAGCTCATGGCGGTAGATCTGGAAGTGGCGGGGGCCGTCGAAGCCGAGGCGGACCTGGCCGTTGCGCCCGACGTCGAGCACCGTGATCACGAGCTCGCCGTTGATCACGATGCGTTCATTGATGCGCCGGGTCAGGACGAGCACGTCAGGTCTTCTCCATCGGCTTCAGGTCGCGCAGGAAGAACTTGATCGGCAGGCGGTGGTCGGCGAGCACCACCTGCTTGGCGATGCGGCTGGCGCGCCCGACCAGGATCGGCGCGCGCAGGTTGGTGCGGCGCTCGCTGGGCACGGGATCGAGCACCACCACGGTGTAGACCTCGATGTCGGCCGCGCTCGCCGCGCCGATATCCGCGACGTCCTCGCCGGCGATCTCGAGATCGGGGTCGAGTCCGGCCTGGAAGGGCGCGAGCAGGCAGAAGCCGACCTTGGCGTCCTCGACCGCCTGCATCCAGTACAGCGCGCCGGGCTTGGTCTGGTAGATGAGGAAGCGCTTGAGGTGCTCGAACCCCAGCAACGGCACGGCGAAGGTGATGAGCTGCTGCTCGTCGACCTCCAGCGCGCCCTTCAGCAGGGTATTCACCGTCACCTTCGCCACGCGCGTCTCCTTGGTCATGGTCAGCATAGTGTAGCTCCCGTGCACCCAGCTACGCAACTGGCTTTCCAATCCGGCCGCGGCCGGCCCGGCAGGGGAAGGTGGAGGCCTGCGAGTCTACCCTGGGCGGGCCTCGACGCGCAAGCACCGGTCGGCGGCGGCGGGGTCGCGGGGATTGGCTCCTCCTTTGCGTTGTGACCCCGGCGCGGCCGCTTCTGGCCACGCACGCAAGCCGCGCGGCGCCGGGTTTGCACCGCGATCACGGCCGGGGTACACTGCCCCGGTCCATCCCCTCAGGAGCGTCCCCATGGAGGTGCTGGTGCTGGCCGCGCAGGCGCGGGTGCTGATGTGGGTAGGCTTCGCCTGGCTCGCGCTCGGCCTGTGGCAGGGCCTCGACCCCGCCACGGTGGCCTGGCGCGCCGCGCTCGGCGCGCTCGCCGCCATGTGGTTCTCGGGCTGGCTGCTGCGCATCGTGGTGAAGGTGATGAACGAACGCGTCACCGCCGATATGGCCGAACGCCAGCTCGCCGAAGAGAAGAAGGCCGCCGCGGAGAGCGCCGCGCGCCCCGCCGCCAAGCCGGCCCGTCCCGCCACCCCTGAGCGCCGCTGAGCCGCCCTGCACGGATGCCCCTCATGACCACCGCCCCCAGCATCGTGAATCAGGACCGGGTCAAGGCCTACCGCCAGGCGGAGGGCACCCGCACCGGCGACGAGCGCGAGCAGGAGATCCTGCGCCACCTGCCGCTGGTGCACAGCGTGGTCGACCGCGTCGCCCAGCACCTGCCCGCCAGCGTCGACCGCGAGGACCTCTTCCACGCCGGCGTGATCGGGCTGATCGATGCCCTCAACCGCTTCGACGCCAGCCGCGACAACGCCTTCAGCACCTACGCGGTGATGCGCATCCGCGGCCAAGTGATCGACGAGCTGCGCGCGCGCGACTGGGTATCGCGCGGCGCCCGCGAGCGCGCCCGCGATTATCACCAAGCGCTCAAAGAACTCACCCACCGCCTCGGCCGGCTGCCGGATGACGCCGAGCTCGCCGCCGAGCTCGAGGTCAGCGAGGCCGAGCTGCCCAGCGTCGAGCAGGACGCGCAGCTCGCCGTGCAGGTTTCGCTCGACGCGCCGAGCAGCGACGACACCCGCCTGGGCACCGCCCTGGCGCAGCGCGACGACGAGGGCGCCAACCCCTCGCGCCACCTCGATCGCCTCGACCGCCAGCAGATGGTCGCCGGGCTGCTCCACAAGCTCACCGAGCAGGAGCGCCTGGTCATCAAGCTCTACTATTTCGAGAATCTGCTGATGAAGGAGATCGCCCTGGTGCTGGGCGTCACCGAGAGCCGCGTCTGCCAGATCCACAGCCGCGTCATCACCCTGCTGCGCGGCCGCCTCGGCGACGACGGCGGGATCTGAACGGGGCGGCTGGCCATGGCCGGCGA
>JACDGQ010000511.1 GCA_013821615.1 Planctomycetota bacterium | reverse complement strand
CTCCTCGGTCGGTGGCGGGCAGCAGGCGTGCACGCGCTCAGCGCGTGGCGGGGCAGGATGCACCCATGGTAGCTCGCGTCACCCGATGTGGAGCAGCCCCGGGCTGTGCAACCGGGGGGCCAGGGATACACCGCGACCTTCCCATCCAGCGCCGGACGCCATATCCGGTCGGAGCCGCGCTCCGCCGGCGGCCCGCTCGCGCGCTTGCGGGGATGACCCTGGTGACGGCTGATGGTTTTGCGGGTCCAAGGCTGGTCCTGTCACGATTTCCCTCCTTCCGCATCTTGAACGGGTGCCGATCGTCGCGGTAACACCTGGCCCGCGTCTCCGCTCTCCACTGCGAATGCCCCCCCATGCCGACCATCCGCTCCAGCCTGGCCGCCCCCCTCTCCATCCTCGCCTGTTGCGCCGCCCTGCCGTGCGCGATCGCCGCCGACGCCAAGCCCCCCAAGCCCGCCAAGGAGGCGCCGCTGCTGCTGGTCGAAGATTTCGAAGGCACTGCGGCGGGCAAGATCCCCACGGGCTTCGCCAAGACCGGAGCGGTGTCGGTCGTCGAGGACGTCGCCCACGGCGGCCACCATGCGCTGCGCATGGACGCCGCGGTGAATGGCGCGCGGCGCATCACCATCGCCGACCCCAAGCTGATGGCCGCGCTCGGCGGTGAGCACTGGGGTCGCCTGTACTTCAAGGTGCAGATGCCGGCGCCGTTGCCGCACGGCGAGGGCCAGTTCCCGGTCATCCACTCGACCCTGGTCGCCGGCGCGGCGCAGAGCCCGCTGTTCAAGGATGCGATCGAGGTGCGCGTCCTCGACGCGGTGATGGGCCCGAAGGGCACCTACCAGTACATCTACAACGTGCAGCCGCGCAAACGCCCGGAGTTCGCCGTCGGCAGCAAATACGATTACACCTACACCGATGAATGGACCCTGGCCGAGTGGCACGTCGACTTCGCCACCCAGACCTACCAGTGCTTCATCAATGGCGCGGAGATCCCCGGCGCGGCCCTGGCAAAAGGCGCCGGCAATTTCGCCGGCGCCGAGATCCCGGAACTCTTCGAGAGCCTGTCCTTCGGCTGGACCAAATACCAGAAGGCCGAACCCGGCTTCGTCGGCTGGATCGACGACATCGCCCTCAGCAAGGAGCGCGTCGGCACGCGCGGGCTGGTGGTCGAGAAGGCCAAGAAGAAATAGTCTTGGGCGAATAGCCCATCCCGCACAGGCGGCGCGGGTCGCCCCACGCCGCCTGGATCGGTTCACTCAGCGAGCGGCTGCACCTTGATGTTGCGGAACGCCACCGCGCCATGGTCGCCCTGCAGCGAGATGTGGCCCTTGCCGGCCTTGGCGAAGCCAGGCATGCCGGCGAACTTGCTCTTGGCGACGCGCGCATTGAAGTCGTCGCTGCCCAGCACGTAGGTGAAGTAGCTGACGCCGTTGATGATGTGCTCGCACTTCTTCGGGCTGATCAGCAGGGTGACGTGGTTCCATTCGCCGGCGGGCTTGGTCGCGTCCAGGATCTTGCTGGTCTTGGGGTCGATGGGCGGCTGGTAGAGCGCGTACAGCCAGCCGCAGCGCTGCGGGTCGCCGGCCTTGACGTTGTCCTCGAGCTGGAACTCGGGGCCGGTGGCCCACACCGCGTTGCCAGCGTCGCTGACGTGGTACATGATGCCGCTGTTGCCGCCCTCGGAGATGTTGAAGTCGAGGTCGAGCTGGAACCAGGTGAACTCATCGGCGCACACGATGTCGCCGGCGTTGTGCGGGTCGACGCAGGCCATCGTGCCGTCCTTGACCTGCCAGCCGGGCTTGACGCTGTCGGTCTTGAAATTGTGCCAGCCGGTCAGGTCCTTGCCGTTGAACAGCAGCTTGGCGCCGGCAGCCTTCTCGGCGTCCGTCAAGGTGTTCACGGCCGGCTCCGCGGCCATGGCGGTGGACAGCATGACGGTCGCGAGCAGGGCGGCGAGGGCGGCGGTGGTCTTCATGCGGGTGCGATCCTGGAGAGGTGGTTGGTGGGCTCGGGACGGAGGGACGGTGTTAGCCGATACCGGTGCGTGTGTCCATCCGCTGGATGGGCTACGGCCCCCCAGCGTACGTGTTGCATGCCAAAGCAGCATAGACGGCTTGGATCGCGGACGCTGGCCGAGGTCGGCAACCCGCCGCCTCCATCCGCGCCCAGGCGTTTGAGGTCGATCGCCGCGCCGACGTTCCGCGAGCCTTAGAGGCGGTTTCAAAACCATCCCCGTAGCGAGCCTGGCTATCGTCGAGCGAGGCAAGGAAGACGATCCATTTTGCGCGGAGGCATGGCCGTAGGCCATGTTGAGCAGCGCGAAGCCTCCCTGGAGAGGGACAAAATGGATCGTCTGACGCAGCCGCAGCCGACGAGAGCCGGGCGCAGTAGGGGAGGGTTTTGAAACCGCCTCTTAGCGCAGGGGGGTCTTGCCGGGTTGGCCGGGTTCCTCGCGGACCAGGCGCGGAACGAGGTAGCCGGGCAGGCGGGCGGCCAGTCCGGCGAGCAGCCGGCGGGCGCGCCCGTCGTCGACCAGGAAATGCCCGGCACCCTGGACGCGGTCGAGGGCGTGCAGGTAGTAGGGTAGCACGCCCGCGGCGAACAGCCCCTCGCTGAGGGCGGCCAGCACCCCCTCGTCGTCGTTGACCCCGGCGAGCAGGACCGCCTGGTTGAGCACCGTGACGCCGGCGCCGCGCAGGCGCTGGCAGGCGGCCACCACCGCCGGGGCGAGTTCGCGCGGGTGATTGGCGTGGATGACCAGCACCGGCTTGAGGCGGGTTCCGGTCAGCCAGGCGAGCAGGCGCTCGTCGACCCGGCTGGGCAGGACCACCGGCAGGCGGGAGTGCACGCGCAGGCGCTGCAGGTGCGGCACCCCGGCAAGGTCCTGGGTGAGGGCGGCGAGCTGGGCGTCGGGCAGGGTCAGCGGGTCGCCGCCGGAGAGCAGCACCTCGTGGATCTCCGGGTCGGCGCGCAGGTACTCGAGGGCCGGGCCCCACCAGCGGCGCCCGGCGGGCAGCTCGTCGTAGGCGAAGTGGCGGCGGAAGCAGTAGCGGCAGTGCACCGCGCAGGCGCCGGTGGTGACCAGCAGGGCGCGGCCGCGGTACTTGTGCAGCAGCCCGGGGACGGGTCCGCAGGCCGCCTCGCCGAGCGGATCGGCGGCGAAGCCGGGCAGGTCGTGCTCCTCGTCGCCGAGCGGCAGGACCTGGCGCAGCAGCGGATCGGCGGGATCGCCCGGGACCATGCGCGCGACGAAGCCGCGCGGCACCAGCAG
>JACDGQ010000510.1 GCA_013821615.1 Planctomycetota bacterium | reverse complement strand
CGGTGCAGGCCGCGCCGCGCCCGTCGCCGCCTCCTGCAGCTGTGCCGCGCCCGTCATCGCCTCCTGCAGCGGTACCGCAGCGCGCCGCGCCGTCTTCCGATCCGCGCACGTCGCCGAATGGCAACGGCGCGACCCAGGACAAGGGCTGGCCCGCGAAGATCCGCTGAGCCGACGCGCTGCGCGCAGCGACCGCCTACCGCTCCACCACGACCACCCAGTCGTCCGCATCGTCCTGCGCAGGCGCCGGCACCGTGCAGGTGCCATCAGCGGCGACGGTGAGCGTGCCGAGGGCGGTGATCCTGCCGCTGACCGGATCGAACACCGACGCGTGCCAGGCAGCGCCGGCATCGAGATGCGTGAGCGTCACCGCGCGTTTTTCAGGCACATAGACGAACCGCACCACATCGCTGCCGCTCGCGCACAGCCCCACGATCTGGGGATTGGCGACGTCACCCGCCCACGCGACCCACTCGATGTGCGGACTGAAACTCTGCCACGGATAGCGCAGGAACAGCGCCTTGCCCAAGCCGACCTGGGTCGAGCCGGGCAGGTTCATCGCGTCATCCCACGGGATGACGCCATAGCCCGTGCTGCCGGGCGGATGGTGCGGGCTCCCACCGTGCGGATCGCCACGCCGGTTGAGCTGCCAGATGCCGTTGGCGCCGTAGGTGTGGCCGGCCGCGCCCTGCAGCATGCACACCCAGAACATCTGCCGCGTCCAGCGCGCCGGGATGGTGTCGCCGAGCATCTCGTACGACGCCTCGCCGTTGATCACCGGCATGACCGGCGTGTCGGCGTAGGACTCCTGCACGGTGCGCATGGTCGGCTCGACCGCCTCGCGCTGGCCGTGCGGGGTCTGCAGCATGTCGAAGTCGAGGGTGCCGACGTCGTCGGTGGCGTGGCGCGCTGAGAGGCGGCCGATGCCGGTGGGATGGATGGTCAGCGGGCGATGCCAGGGATCGGTGGCGCGGATGGCGCGCATCACCTCGGTCCAGCCGGTGACCTGCGCGCGGTCGTCATAGGGGAAGCCCTTGGCCAGGTACCACGGCAGGTTGGCCTCGCCCGCCGCGCACCACACCACCGGCAGCGCGCCGTAGCGCGCGATCAGCTGACGCCAGTGCTTCTTCATCCTATCCACGCCCAGCCACGGCAGGAAATAGCCCCACGCGCCGACGATGCACGGTGTGAAACCCTGCTCGACCAGGTGGAAGAGGCGCCGATCGACCGCGTCCCAGTACGCAGGATTGATGCGCGTGTAGTCCTTCTCCCACGGGAAGCCGGCCTCGTTCGCACCGCGCGGGTCGAAGGGATGCATGTCGGGGTAGAGCCCGGCGACGATCTGGATGACGGTGAAGCCCTTCTGTTTGCGGTCAGCCGCAAGGCGCTGGAACTCGTCCGGCCAGTGCAGGCGGTGGCCCAGGCCCGTCCACCAGGTGTCGCCCAGCCAGAAGAACGGCGTGCCGTCGGCGTAGGCCAGGTGGCGCTTGTCCGCCGCCACCTGCACCGGCCCGTGCAGCCACAGCGGATTGTCGCCTGCGTACGGCTTCAGGTCGAAGGTGCCACTGACGCCAGTGAGATCCTGGTTGGCCGCATCCGAGCAGGCCAACCGCCAGCGGTAGACGCCCGCCTGTGGCGACGCGTAGCGCACGCGCCACGTCTGTCCGCCACACCAGAACGCCGGCACGCGCTGCTCCGCGCCCGCCGGAGTCGTGACGAGCATGTCGACGTCGAGTTCATTGAACGGATCCGCGTACGACGTGGACGAGGTGAAGGTCCATTCCTTCACCTGGTTGACCACGCCATCGTCCGCTCTGAGCGCGGATGCGCCTGCGAAGACCAGCAAGGCGATGAACGCGATCAGCAGAGTGCTGCGCATGGGTGCTCCTCGCGCTCGGCGCGGAATGCCGTGCACAGCAGGCATCTACCCCGTCCGCTCCCGCCCGTTGGCCAGATGCCTGGATCGTCCGGATAGCAGGTGGTTTCCGTCCTGATCCGCGTTTGCGACCCGCGTACATCGCAACCGGCGTCAGGGCCATTCCTGGGACCGTGCGCCGCTGGCGCGCTCTCGGGCCGATGCGCGCCAGTGGCGCGCGGTCCCAGGAATGATCCCTACGTGCGAGCCGCGACTCCGGGCCCTACTCCCGCTTCGCCGCCGCTTGCAGCTCATAGAGCAGATCCTGCGCCTGCCGCGGCGTCAGCGCATCCAGGTCCTGCGCCTTCAAGCGCTGCAACGTCGCGCTCTCGGCGGCGGCGAAGAGCGTGAGCTGGACCGGGGCGGGGCGACCGGGGGCCTCGGCGCCGCGCACCGCGGGGCGCTCGCGCTCGATCAGGCTGACGTTGAGCTGCTCGAGCGTGGCGAGCACCTCGCGCGCGCGCGCGATCACCGGGCGCGGCACGCCGGCGAGGCGGGCGACGTGGATGCCGTAGCTCTTGGTCGCGGCGCCGGGCACGATGCGGTGCAGGAAGACCACGTCGTCGTCCTGCTCGGCGACGCTGACGGTGAGGTTGCGGATGCCCGGGCGGTCGGCGGCGAGATCGACCAGTTCGTGGTAATGGGTGGCGAACAGGCAGCGGCAGGCGACGCGGTCGTGCACGTGCTCGGTGATCGCCCAGGCCAGGCTGACGCCGTCGAAGGTCGAGGTGCCGCGCCCGACCTCGTCGAGGATGACCAGGCTGCGTCTGGTCGCGTGGTTGAGGATCGCCGCGGTCTCGGCCATCTCGACCATGAAGGTCGAGAGGTTGCGCGCCAGCTCGTCACCAGCGCCGACGCGGGTGAAGACGCGGTCGACCAGCCCGACCCGCGCCGACTGCGCCGGCACGAAGCTGCCCGCCTGGGCCAGGACCACCGCCAGCGCGACCTGGCGGATGTAGGTGGATTTGCCCGCCATGTTGGGGCCGGTGATCACTGCGAGACGGCCGGGTCCGGAAGTGCGGGAGTCCGGAAGTCCGGACGTCGGACCGGTCGCCGGATGAGCACCGGCCACCGCGGGATCCGCCGACGTGGCGGCATCGAGATGACAATCGTTCGCGACGAATTTACCGCGCCCGACCACCTCCTCGACCACCGGGTGGCGCGCGCCGCTCAGCTCCAGAGCCAGACCGTCGTCGATGACCGGGCGGCACCAACCCTGCTTGCGCGCGACCTCGGCGAGCGCCGCAGCGACGTCGCAGCGCGCGAGCGCGTCGGCGCAGCGCTGCAGCACGGCCAGGCTGCGCTCGGCGTGCTCGCGCAGGCGCGTGAAGATCGCCAGCTCGGCGCTGCGGATGCGGTCCTC
>JACDGQ010000509.1 GCA_013821615.1 Planctomycetota bacterium | reverse complement strand
GGCCCACGGCGCACGCACCGCCGCGTCGGCAGGGCCGCGCGCGAACGGCGAGGGCGCGGCCTCGGCGTAGAGCGCGAAGGCCTCGGGCCCGCGCGCCGCCGGGTAGTCCATGGGCATGGCGTTGATGAAGTGCTCGGCCTGGATGGAGGCGGGATCGGGCAACTGGCCGCCGCGCAATTGCGAGCGGGCGCGCTCGAACGAGGCGGTGTTGGCGTCGAGCGCGAAGGTGCTGCGCGCGTCGTCGGCGGTGGCGACCATCGGCACGGTGCCGAAGGCCTTGGTGAAGGACGCGCGGTCGAGGCCCTGGGTGTCGGTGGGGTCGAGCTGGCCGCGCGCCGCGTCGAGGGTCAGCACACCGCCCAGCACACGCGCCTGCAGGCCGGCGCCGCGCGCCAGCTGCAGCAGCGCCTGGCCGCTGGGCTGGTCGTGGGTCTCGAGATGCGCGGGACGGGCGAGGACCTCGTCGAGGGCCGGGCTGGCGGCAAGTGCGCCGTCGGGGCCGGCAGCGATGCGCAGCATGGTGGCGAGCGGCGCGGTAGCGTTCAGCGAGGTGGTGGCGAGCAGCGCGGCGACGCGATCGCGCGGGGCGCGCTGGGCGTTGCCGGTGGCGAGGGACTGGCTGGGGGTGGCGGACGGACCGACCGCGCCGGCGGTGTCGACCAGCATGGTGCCGTCGACCGTCCCCCCCCGGAGGGTTGCGGACTGATGCTGGTCGGTGACATCGTTGAAGACCCTTGGATAGCGTTCCTTGACGATGCTGAGCCGTGCGGCCGTCCCATCACCTTCCTTCGACCGTTTCGCCAGCTCCTCCTCACGTTGCGCATCCGTGACCGGATCCGCATAGGTCATCACCGGGTCCACGGCTTTCAGGCCGGGGAGAGAGTCCGTGGCCGAGGATTCGGAGAGCAGGCGGTGCTCCTGGTATGCGACGCCCCCTTGTGCAGGAGTCGTGGACGAAGCCGCTTTCCCGCCCGCGGTCGGCTTCATCTTGGCGTCGACCATCTTGCGCTTCGCCGCGTCGAATTCCTCTTCGACCTCGGCGAGCTTGCTGTTGAGCTGGAAGGCGACCGCCCTTTTGACCTCAGCGACGTGGGACTTCTCGGCATTCGCGTTGCTTAGCGCTTTCAGGGTCTCGTCGCCGGCACGCGGCTTGTCCTGAGCGGTGACGGCACCCTCGATGGTCGTCATGGTGGAAGCGGGAGTGGCACTCAGCTTTCCACCGCTGCGCCCAGTCGCCCCCGAGAAGGGGCTTGGTGGAATGTCAGCGGTTTGCTTCCACTGACCGCCGATGCCATTCGCGGTGCCCGAAGGCGGAGCCTGAGGCAACGCGGGCGGCGCCGCGCCGAACGCGAGATCGTAGCGACCCTTCCTCGATTCGGGCTGGGACTGGGCGGCGAGTGCGTTCAGTTCGCTGCGAGCCGCCCTCGCCATGTCCTCGCCCCCGCGCTCATCCTCTTTCCCAGTTTGCGGCTGCGCACCTCCGACGGGAGAGAACCGTCCTGCGAGGGTCACGGGTACATCGGCCGCTGCGGCTTCCTGGCGCGACTCCTCAATCGCCAATTCCGGCGCGGGCGCCGCGGGCGCCGCGGGCGCCATGGGGGCAGCGGTAGCACCAGCGAGTCGCATACCGCCGCCGCCCGCACCTGGCGCTGGCTTCGCCGCCGGGGCTTGGGGCTGGACCGTGGCGAGTCGATCAGCGGCGGTGACTGGTGCAGGGGTCTCACCGGGTCTTTGGGTTTGGCCACGGGCAAAGCTGCGCGTACCAACCAAGCCTTGCTTCTTCGCCAGATCCTCCTGGCGATGGAGTGTGCGTGCGTCCACTCCGACCTCGGACAGGGCCTGCAGCATCTCGGAAATCTGGAGATTCTGCTCCTGCTGCACGCGGCCGTCTTCGCTGGGCACGCGCTTCAAGCGCGCTGGAGCGCCGCTGCGGTCTATGAGCATGCCATTGATGGACATGTCCTTGTCGACCCGATCTTCGACTGCCTCCTCTCGGCCACGCACCTCTGCTTCTTCGAGTTTGGCGACCGCTCCCAATGGCTGCGGTGCTTCGCTATCCTGCTGCTGGGCGAGATTACTTTGATAATCGTAGGCCGGAGCTGGGACCGGCATGCTCACGGCAGTCGCCTGTGCGCCCAACTGCTCGATCAAACGGGGCCGCCCCATCGTCACCATCACCGCCATCACGGCTGCGCTCACCCCGACCAGCAGCAGCGCCGCCAGCGTCCAGCGGCGCCTGGGCGCTGGACGGCCCCGCAGCGCGGCGGCCAGCACCTGCCCACGTGCGAAATCGCCGAGTTCCGCAGGAGCCGGGAAGCGCGCGAACTCCGCACGCAGCGCCGCCTGCACCGCGCGGATCTCCTTGAGGCGGGCGCGCAAATCTGGCCGGCGGTCGAGCTGCTCCTCGACCCAGGCCATGCCTGCGAGGGCCAGCTGGCCATCGGCATAGGCGGTCAGCAGGTAGCCCAGGTCGCCATTGGCGTCAGCGGGCGACGGCGTCGTCTGGTCGTGCATGGCATCGTTCATGGCATCACCCCCGCACGCAGGCGTTCGCTCTGGCGTAGCCGTCCGAGTCCTTGATGGAGCAGCACGCCGATATGCGTCGCGGTCTTGCCCAGGCGCGTGGCGATGTCCTGGTAGCTGAGGCCGTCGCGGTAGCGCAGCACCACCGCCGCGCGCTCGAGCGGCGGCAAGGTGGCGACCGCGCGCCACAGCGATTCGCCGGCGTCGCTCGCGGCGACGGCGGCGCCGGGAGATGCGCCCTGGCCTTCCTGATGCTCGGCGATGGTGGTCATGGGCGCGTGGCTCCGGCGGCGCAGGACATCGATGCAGGCGTTGCGTACGACCGTGCACAACCAGCCCCCGAGCGAGTCCTGGCCAGCGCCCCCCTGCCCCAGCCGGTGCGCCTCTCGGCACAGCCGGCAGAACGCCTCTTGGACGGCGTCCTGGGCGGCGTGGGCGTCGCCGAGCAGGGAATGCGCGAAGCGCAGCAGGTCGCCCTGGTGGCGATCGAGCAGGCTGCCGAAAGCCCCGACGTCGCCATGACGGCAGTAACGTTCAAGCAGTCGTCTGTCAGATGGCTCGGCATCGCCTGGACTCACAGCCACTCCTACGCACCGGGACGCGATTTCTTAGCCGCTCTCCTTCTGGGTGGCAATGGTCGACTGGAAATGTGACGAAGCCGTTACTGGCGCGGGGGATGCGGTCATGGAACCGATCGGCTCCCCGGGATCGCCGAGTTGTACTCGGCAGGTCTACTGCTTCCAGCCGAGTACAAC
>JACDGQ010000508.1 GCA_013821615.1 Planctomycetota bacterium | reverse complement strand
GCCCCGCTGGTGCCCGCCGATCCGGCGCGCGCCTTGGCGCTCGCCGCGGCCTCGCCGCTGCCCACGGTCAGCGACTCCTGCGTGTGGTATGCCGCGCGCAGTGGCGCGGGCCGCGATCAGATCACCGCGCAGATGAGCGGCGCCGACGACGCGCGCGCCGCCCGCCTGCTGCGCCTGCTGGCGAGCAGCCTCGAGAATGAGACGCGCCTGCCGATGCCTGCAGGCTGGGCAGAAGCGGGCAAGCGCTTCGCCAAGGATGATGGTCTGCGCGCGCTCAGCGAGCGGCTGTCCGCCGTCTTCGGCGACGGCTCGGTGCTGGCGCGCATGCGCGCCATGCTCGGCGACGACAGCGCGCCGGCGCCCGAGCGCCAGCGCGCCTTCGAGCTGCTCAAGCGCAGCGGCGACAAGGAGGCCCAGCCGATCTACATCCACCTGCTCGAAGCGGAAGCCTGGCGCACCGCGGTCATCCCGCTGCTCGCCGGCAGTGCCGACCCGGCGGCGGCCAAGGGCATCATCGCGCACTTCGCGCCGCTCTCCGAGAAGGACCGCATCGCCGCGCTCGAGACCCTGACCAGTCACCCGGCCCAGGCCACCGAGCTGCTGCATGCGCTGCAGGACAAGCGCTTTGACCGCGCCAATCTCACCGCGCTGCACGTGCGCCAGATGCGCAACCTGCACAACGACGGCATCGACCAGCTGCTCGACAAGGCCTTCGGCCGGGTCACCGACTCGCCGGCCGCGGCCAAGGCGACGATGGCGCGGTTCAAGAAGACCTTCAACGAGGCGCCGCTGTGGGCCTTCGACGTCAACGTCGGCAAGGCGGTGTTCCAGCGCACCTGCACCGCCTGCCACTCGTACAACGGCGTCGGCGGCAAGCTCGGCCCGGATCTCGGCGGATCGGCGCGCAACGGCGTCGACTACTTCATCGAGAACATTGTCGATCCGAACGCGGTGGTCGGTGAGAACTACCAGCTCAACCTGATCACCAAGAAAGACGGCAGCGTGGTCTCAGGCATGGTCGACTCCGAGACCGACACCGTCTACGTGCTGCGCACCGTGGCCGAGAAGGTCATCATCCCCAAGGACCAGGTCCAGACCCGCCAGGTCCTCGCCCAGTCGATGATGCCGCCCGGCCTGCTCGAGTCGCTGCCCGAGCCGGAGGTCATCGCGCTGCTCAAGTTCCTGACCAACAAGAATTGAGGGTCCGGAGGTCCGGAAGTCCGGAAGTCCGGAAGTCGGGCCAGGCTCGCGGTCACGGCGCCGCGCGGGTGCAGAGGGCGCGGCGCAGGGCGTCGAGGCGCTCGATGGTGAGGCCGGTGAGGCGTTCGGTGACGGCGCCCTGGCCGTCGAGGCTGCCGAGGGCGCGGCCGCCGCCCAGCGCGGGCGCGATGAGCGCGCCGATGCGGCGGCGGTCGGGGTCGTCGGTGAGCAGGCCCTCGCGCGCGGCGACCGCCTTGAGCAGCGCGGCGTCCTCCTCGCCGCGCCGGTAAGCCTTGAGGCGCAGCGACGCGCAGGGGCCGTCCACGCCCACCGGTTTGCCGCAGTAGAGCACGCAGGTTTCGGCGAATTCCGTCCAGTTCTGCGCCGAACCCAGGGTCATCCAGGGCACGAAGCCGTCGACGCCGCGGCTGTAGAGATCGAGCGCCTGGGCGGCGATGCCGAGCGCGCCCTCGGCCGAGGATGGCGCACTGCCGTAGGTCCACACGCGCTGGTCGTGGCGCGCGCGCCAGTCCTCCAGCAGCGGGCGGGAGCCGTTGAAGCCGCCGCTGACGTCGAGATCGATGACCTGGTCGAGGGTGTCGCGACCCCACTCGGGGCGCGACAGGTCGACGCGCTGGACGATGGTGGTGCGGTCGCCGGCCTGGGCGGCGCGGGTGAGTCCGCCGAAGAACTCCAGGGCGAGGAAGTCGTCGATGTGCTGCGGCTCGTCGAGCAACCAGAAGCTGGTGCCGTGGCCGGCGGCCTTCCGATGCGCGTCGTACTGCTTGTAATAATACTTGTCGTTGAGGTAGACCTGGAACGAGGTGCGCCAGCCCTTGGCGCGGATGTGCGCGATGAAGTCGCGCATCACCGCGACCCACTGGGCCTGGTATTCCTTGCTGAATCCTTCGCCGACCGTCCCGGCGAGGCGCCAGTGGTCCTCCCAGGTGAGCGCGTTCCAGCGGTAGCCCGCGGCCATCGGCGTGGGCCACGATTCCATGAAGGGCAGGTAGAAGTGGTCGAGCGGCACCGCGGCGCGCGCCGTGCCGGCGAAGGCGCTGCCGTCGAGCAGCGGTCCGTAGCGCCGGTCCCAGGCGCTCCAATCCGCGACGCGCATCGCCGCGCCGCTGCCGGTCAGCGGCGGTGCGACGTCGGTCTGGAAATCGGCGCCGTGGCTGTAGCCGAGGATGGCCAGGGTGGTGCGGTGCTCGTGCGCCAGGCGGTAGAAGGCGCGCTCAGCAGCCAGGAACTCGGCGCTGCCGGGTGCACCGAAATCCGCGCCAGGTGAACTGTAGGCATTCATCGACCAGGTGAATGCCGCTGCGGACGGGATGACTGCGGGAGCGACCGCGAGCTCCACCGTGATCGGCAGCGCGCCCGCATCGGTGGCGATCGAGAAGGTGCCGTGATAGATGCCGGGGCTGGCCTCGGCAGGAACGAACCACTCGACGTAGACCGTCTGGTTGGCCTGCCCGGGCACGGCGTTACGCGCGTCGGGGATTTGGAAAGGCGCGCCTGCGGCGAGCGGCACCAACGGATCCGGCCGCCACTTTCCCCCCACCTGCTGGTACCACAGTCTGGCGAGGCGGATCGCGGTGGCGGGGATGCGCGCCCCGCCGGGTCCGTCGAGGTCGCCGGGCGTGATCGTCCAAGTGGTCGTCGGCTGGCGTCCCGCACAGACCAGCTGGAAGGCTGCCCAGGCGCCGCGCGGCACAGCGACATGCACGGTGCGCGCGCTTCCACTCCACGCCGGGTTGCCCTGCGACCAGGTGCCGGCCGGTGCGGCCTCGGCGACCCCCGGATCGGCATCGGCGGCGCCGCTGAGCGGATCGACCTGCACCAGGTCCGGTACCGCCCACACGGTGCCCGCGACGCTGGATGGTGGGGCGCCGGTCGCTTGCGCGGGCACGACCGCCAGGTCGAGCGCCGCCGCTGCGGACAAGGCGGCCGAGGCGTGGCCGCTGGCGCGTCCGCTGGCCATCACCACACCGCCGCGGCCGATCACCTCGATCTCGGCTGCGTAGGCCGCGCCTGGGGGCAGCCCGCGCAGCAGCATGCGCGCCGGCTGGCCGGGTGGAGGC
>JACDGQ010000507.1 GCA_013821615.1 Planctomycetota bacterium | reverse complement strand
TGACATAGACGGCGACCGGCAGGTCGTGGAGCTTGCGGTAGGCCCTGGTCAGCGCCGGGACGAAGCGCGCAACGTGCTGGTCGAGGACCAGCGAGACCGTGCAGCCGCCGAAGCCGGCGCCGGTCATGCGGCTGCCGAGGCAGCCCGTGAGGCCGCGCGCGATCGCGACCATGTCGTCGAGTTCACGGCAGCTGACCGCGAACTTGTCGCGCAGGTCGGCGTGGCTCTGGTCCATGAGCTGACCGAAGGCCACCGCGTCGCCGGCCCGGAGCGCGGCGAAGGCCGCCTGGGTGCGGCCGTTCTCGGCGACCACGTGTTCGCAGCGGCGCACGGACTCGGCATCGAGCCGGCCCGCTTGCGCAGCCTGCCACAGACCCGGCAGAGTGGCGTCGCGCAGATGGGAAACGCCCAGCGCCTTGGCGCCGGCCTCGCACTGCGCGCGCCGCTGGTTGTACGCGCTGTCGACCAGACCGCGGCGCTTGCCGGTGTCGGCGATGACCACCGACACCCCGGCGGGCAGCTTGACCGGGGTCAGCGCCAGGCTGCGGCAGTCCATGAGCATGGCCTTGCCGGCGATGCCGCAGGCGCTGGAGAGCTGGTCGAGAATGCCGCAGTTGCTGCCGACGTAGCGGTTCTCGGCGCGCTGCGCCCGGGTCGCGATGTCGGCGCTGGCCAGCTTCCCGCCGCTCGCGGCGAGCAGCGCGTGGATGGTCGCGACCTCGAGCGCGGCCGAGCTCGACAGGCCCGAGCCCAGCGGCACGTCGCCGCTCATGGCGAGGTCGACGCCGACCAGCGGGACGCCGGCCTCGACCAGGGTCTGTGCGCAGCCCCTGACGTAGTCGGACCAGCGCTGGGCCGGCGCGGTGGCCTTGGGGATGCGCTTGCCCAGCTCGAAACCGATGAGCTGTCCGGGCTGTTCGAGCGAGAGCACATGCACGGTGCGGTCGCGGCGCGGGCGCAGCACCACGCGCACATCGCGCGCGATCGCCATCGGCAGGCAGAAGCCGTCGTTGTAGTCGGTGTGCTCGCCGATCAGGTTGACGCGGCCCGGCGCGCGCACGCCCTTGCTCGGCTTGGTGCCGTAGGCCTTGACGAAGGCGGTGATCAGGGTGGTGGTGCGCTGGTCCATCGTGGGCGATTCCGGATGGGGAGGAGGTTGAGGGTTGATGGGTGTGGGGTGCGGAGTGCGGAGTGCGGAGTGCGGAGTGCGGAGTGCGGAGTGACCGTGATGACCACGATCCTGATGTTGTCATACGGGCGTGGTCTTCGTCAGCGCCTATTCATGGACGCTAAGCGTCTTCAAACGGGCACTCCGCACTCCGCACCCCGCACCCCCCACCAGCGAGCACTCACTCCTCCGTCGTCCTCGTCCACCCGCCCAGATCGCGTCCGAGGATCTGCTGCACGGTGGTCGCGAACAGCTCGCGGATCTGGCTGGTCGAGGTGTACTGCAGGGCGCGGTTGGCGAGGTTCTGTGCGCCGCTGAGGTGCACCGAGCGGATAATCTTCTTGACCAGCGGCACCTGCGGCGCGGGCATCGACAGCTTGGTCACGCCCAGGCCGAGCAGGAACATGGTGTAGAACGGGTCGCCGGCCATCTCGCCGCAGATGGTCAGGTCGCTGTTGTGCGCCTTGGCGGTGTCGACGATGATCTTGAGGATCGCAAGCATGCCCGGGTTGTGGCCCTTGAACCACGGCGCGACGTCGGCGTTGTTGCGGTCGGCGGCGCACACGTACTGGGTCAGGTCGTTGGTGCCGACCGAGAAGAACGACACGTCGCGCACGTACTTGTCCATCGACAGCGCGGCCGCGGGCACCTCGACCATCATGCCGATGGGCATGTCGGGATCGAACTTCTTCTTCGCCACCTCGAGATCGCGGCGCGCCGAGCGCACCAGGCGCTTGGCCAGGCGGATGTCCTCGAGACTGGTGATGAACGGCCACATCAGCCGCACCTTGCCGTGCGCGCTGGCGCGCAGGATGGCGCGCAGCTGGATGAGCTGGTACTCCTCGAGCTCGGCGGCGAGGCGGATCGAGCGCCGGCCGAGCGCGCCGGTGTCCTCGTCGTTCATCTTCACGTACGGCAGCTTCTTGTCGGAACCGATGTCCATGGTGCGGATGGTGACGTACTTGCCGGCCATGCGCTCCACCGCCTCGCGGTAGATCCAGTACTGCTCCTCCTCGGTCGGGTAGGAGTTGCCGACCATCAGGTAGAACTCGCTGCGATAGAGTCCGATGCCGTCGATGTTGTAGAGCTTGGCGAGGTCGATGTCGGACTGCTTGCTGACGTTGGCGAGCAGCGAGATGGCGTGACCATCGGTGGTCACCGCCGGCAGGTCTACCTCGGCGTTCAGCTGGGTCTTGTAGTGCTCGAACTCGCGCCGGGTCTTGGCGAAGCTGTCGAGCACGTCCTTCTTGGGGTTGAGGAAGACCGTGCCGGAGGCGCCGTCGACGATCACGTAGTCGCCGTCCTGGAGGTGCTCGGCGAGGCCCTCGAGGCCCATCACCGCCGGCACGTTCATCGCGCGCAGCATGACGCCGGCGTGGCCGCGGCCACTGCCGGTCTCGCAGATCACCGCCTGGCAGTGGCGGCGCTCGAGCGTCACCAGGTCGCTGGGCAGGATCTCGCGCGAGAAGATGATGTCGCCCTCTTCACCCGGCACCTGTTCGAGCTCGGGATACTCGACGTCCGGGTTCTGCAGCTTGGCGAGGTTGTCGAGCAGGCGCCGGCCGACGTCGCGGATGTCGGCGGAGCGTTCGCGCAGGTGCTCGTCCTCGACCATGCTCATCGCGCGGTAGTAGCCCTCGACGATCTGGCTGACCACCACCTCGATGGGCTTGAGGTCCTTCGCCACCTGGGCGCGCACGCGCTTGAGGAAGGACTGGTCCTCGAGGATGGCGAGGTGGGCGTCGAAGATCATCGCCTCGAGCTCGCCGAGCTCCTTCTGCATCTTGGTGCGCGCTTCCAGCAGCTGGGCCTTGGACAGGCGCACCGCCTCGGTCAGGCGCTGGCACTCGCGCTCGACCTCGGTCGAGTCGATGGTGCGGTCGGACAGCACCTGGGTCTGGCGGAACTTCAGCCGCACCACGCCCATGGCGATGCCCGGCACCACCGGCACGCCGCGGAACACGGCCTTGCGGCGCGCCGCCGCGCGCGCGTCGCGGGTCTGCCGGTCGGTGGTGCCGCTCTCGTGCTTGGGGAAGCGGCCGCTCGAGCTGTCCTGTTTCTGCTTGGCCATGGTGCGCGTCAGGCCTTTCCGCTGGAGCCGCTGGCGCCGGCCTGCGC
>JACDGQ010000506.1 GCA_013821615.1 Planctomycetota bacterium | reverse complement strand
GCCCCAGTGGGGCCGGCGCGCCGCGCGCAGGTGCGCAGGCCCCCGCAGGCGCAGCCGAGGAGGCCGGAGCGCTGGGCGTGGGTGCGAGTCCCATCCAGGTCGCTAAAATGGAATACCCCGGCGTGAGCCGGGGTATTTCATGCACATCGACCGGACAGCCAGACCCGGGCGCCTGGCATGGCCCGCACTGTATCCGCCCTCACGACCCTGCCGAAACCTCGGTCGGGACGTGGATGGGCGAACCGTTTCAGTGGCTGGCGTGGAACAACGCTGACGCGGGGATGATGGCCTTCTCCACGCCCTCGGCCGACCACGACAGCTTGAGGCCGAGCTGGCCGTCATTCTCGTAGAACTCGACTTTGATGGGATGGTCGCCGGCCTTCAGGTCGACGTCAGCGGTCTTCTCCTCCATGGCGTGCAGGCCGTTGTTGTCGATCACCTGGTGGCCATCGACGGCCAACCGCGAGCCGTCATCGGACTCGATGGCCAGGGTGTACTTGCCGTCCTTGGGGACGCGCAGCACGCCGGTCCAGCGGGCGTAGAAGTGGTCGGTGAGCTGAGTGCCGGGAAAGGCATCGTCGGTGGCGTCGACGTTGAGCTGGCCATCGACGCGGACCAGGGTCGGCTTGGTGGCGTCGGCGATGGTCGGGAAGTCCTCGGGGCCCTCGCTGAGGGAGAAGAACTCGCCGGCGAGGCCGGGCTGGAGAGCGGCGGCGGCGACCGGTGCGGGAGCAGCGGGAGCGGCAGCAGGAGCAGGTGCCGGCGTGGTGGCGACCGGTGCCGCAGCGGCCTTGGCTTCAGCGGTGGCCGGCTTGGCTTCGGCGCGGGCGGAGGTCGGGGCCGTGTCGCAACCGCACACCATCAGGAGGGCGGCGAGGGCGGGGACGAGGGCGGGGTGGCGCATGGAATCCGTTCTCCGTGGTTGCTGGGATGGTCATGCAACGGCTGCGGGTCGCAATGGTGACCCGCGCTCGCCCCCGACGAGCCCGGAACACCACCACTGCTCCTCGCCCTCAGGCCTGCCGGAAGCTAGCTTTTGACCCACGGGCGGCCGGCGACCGCGGCCTCGACCTGCGACAGATGGTGGTCGGCGTGCCACATGGCCTTCTCGACCAGCTGGCGGACGGTGAACATGCCGTACTCGGTGTGCACGGCGGTGCGCTTCCATTCCTCGTCGGTGATCGATGAGGCGAGCTCGGTGTAGGCGGTGCGCGAGGCGTTGAACAACCCTTCGGCGAGCGCCAGGTCGCGGAAGCCGCCGCCCAGGCGCGCGGTCCAGCGGTCGGGATCCAGTGCCAGGAGCAGCGGCTTGTGGTCGGCCAACGCGCGGCGTAGGCGATCGAGGAACAGCGACTCGAGATCGGCGATGTGCAGCAGCAGCTGGCGGGCCGTCCACTTGCCGGGGGCGTAGCTCTGCGCGAGCGCCGCGGCGTCGTGGCGGAAGGCCTGCTGCACGCGCAGCTGGTTGGCGGTGAGCTGGGCGATGAGGGCGTCGGGCATGGGGGTCAACGATGGCGTGCAGCAATGCGGGGCAAGCGGTGAGGCGCTCGGAGTTACGGAGACTCGAGACTTGCCGCTCGCTACGCGCTACTCCCTAGCCGCCGCTCGCTTCTCGCCTCTCGCAGCTCGCCACAGTGCACAAATGCCGGTTCCTCGTCGTCCGAAGTGGAACATAGCCGTCCTTCGCAGGGAAAGCGAAACCTGATCGCACAAGAGAAACGGAGAAACGGAGGCAGACAGGGAGCCAGTGAAAAAGAGATATCGAGGAAAACGGCATCGCCATCTCTTTGCTGTCCTCCGTTCCTCCGTTCCTCTTGTTCGATCCTGCCTTTCCTGTTTTGATCGACGAGACCCGAGTAGGCAATGGCTCCGCCACGAATGACGTGGATCCCAGATACTGCCAGGCTGTTCACACCAGCGACGCGCGACGATACGCCGCTGGCGGCTGGCCCATGCGGCGGCGGAACATGCGCGAGAAGTAGAAGCGGTCGGGGAAGCCGCAGCTCGCGGCGATGCGCTCGATGCTGAGGTCTGAGAAGGCGAGCTGTTCGGCGGCGGCGACGATGCGGCGCTCGAGCACGTACTGGGCCGGAGTCTGGCCGAGGTGTTGGCGGAACAGGCGGGTGAAGTGACCCTCGCCGAAGCCGCAGCGGCGCGCGAGCAGCGTGTTGGGCAGCGGCTCGGCGAGGTGCTCGTCGATGTGGCGCACCGCTTCGGCCACCGGGTTGTGGCCGTGCGCGAAGCGCACGAAGCGCTGCGCGCGCGCGCTGGCCAGGCCGTCGAGCAGGCGCGCGAAGCAGCGGTAGAGCACCGCCTTGAAGATGCAGGCCATCACCGGATCACGTGCGCCGCGCGCGCGCACCAGCGGGCGCAGCTCCTCGCACTCCGCTTCCAGCCGGCGGTCGGCAGGCAGGGTGATGGGGCCGGGGAAACAGCTGCGCACCACCGCGCCGGGCAGTCCGACGAGGTCGAAGTGCGCGAACAGGTGCTGGATGGGATTGACGTTGTGGCAGGTCCAGCGCACCCAGGCGGGGACGAAGTGGATGCGATGCGCGGCCAGCGGGTAGGGCTCGCCGCCGGTCACCAGCACGCTCGCGCCGGCGCGGGAATTGACATAGAAGCGCCAATAGGTGCTGCTGACGTCCTCGGCGTTCCAGCTGCGATCGATGGTGACATCGTGCGCAACGTAGAGGCGGATATGGAGGTGATCGATCTCGTGGAGGGGGCTCTCGACGTACTTCATGGCCGCAGCATGTCTGGAAAAGACATAACAAAAGCACTATGCGATATAGCCACGGGACGCGCGGCCGTACAATGCCCCGATGCCGGGAACACGACCGATCGCACCAGCCATCGCCATGGTTCTCCTGCTCTGTGCAGCGCGCGCCGCGTCGGCCGCCGAGCCGGATGCCGACGGCGCCGCCTTCTTCGAAGCGCAGGTGCGTCCGCTCCTGGTCGAACGCTGCTACCGCTGCCACAGTGCGGAAGGGAAGAAGTTCAAAGGTGGCCTGCGCCTCGATTCACGGCCCGGGATGCTGAAGGGCGGCGACACCGGTCCGGCGCTGGTGCCTGGGGATGCGGAGCGCAGCCTGCTGATCACGGCGGTGCGCTATGGCGATCCCGACCTGCAGATGCCGCCCAAGGAGCGCCTGCCGGCGGCGGAGGTCGCCATCCTGACCGCGTGGATCGCCCGCGGCGCGCCCGATCCACGCGCCACGGCGCCCGCATTCGCACAGCCCGCAGGCGCCGACCCGGCGGTGGCGCGCGAGCATTGGGCATACCGGCCCCTCGCTCAGC
>JACDGQ010000019.1 GCA_013821615.1 Planctomycetota bacterium | reverse complement strand
AGCCAGGCCTTCGCCCGCGCGGGCGCGCCGAAGCGCAGGTTGAGGAAGGCCGCGTGCGGCAGCTGGCCATGGCCGAACAGCACCAGCGCCTGGATGTCCTGCAGATCGAGCATCGGGGTCCCCGCCATGTCAGAGCCGCCGCAGCCAGGCGCGCGCATCCGGCGCGGCCCCGGTCCCCGCCAGGCCGTCGCGCAGCGCAGCATTGTCGAGGATGTTGTCGACGGTCTCGTCGGGATGGTTGCTGAACCACACCTGGGTCTGGAGCTGGTGGACACGCGTCCACGACTTGAAGCGTTCCTCGTCGCGCGCGCCGGCCAGGACCAGCAGCCAGGTGCGCGGGAAGCCGACGGTGTTGCTCCACACCGCGCTCAGGCCGAGCGCGGCCTTGTCGACGAAGTCGCCCAGGTAGTTCTCCCAGCTGCCATCGAAGTTGCTGAAGAACAGCAGGCGGCGGCCGTCGTCGATGAACACCCAGCGCGCGAAGTGGATGGTGCTGATGCTGCCGAGCCGGCCACGCGTGAAGAGCAGGTGCGCCAGGCCGTCGATGGCCGCGAGCACGCCGCGCAGGACGCAGCGCCGGAAGAGTCCGGGCTTGAGCTCGACCAGATGGGTGAGCTGGTTCTGCACGGTGTGGTCCTCGCGCTGGCGCAGCTCCGGCGCAGCCACCACCGGGCCCAGCGTCGCGCTGGCGTCGCGCCACTCCTTGAAGAGCAGCACCGGCACCCACAGCGGGGCCAGCGCCAGCGCGGCCAGCACCAGCAGCGTCCAGCGCACGGCCAGGCCCCAGGCGCAGGGTTCGCGCGCGTGCGGCGCGAGCACCAGCGGCGGCTGCTGACGGTGGAGGTGGTCGGCGACCAGGGCGCGCGCCTGCGCAGGCGGGGTCGCCGCGCCGATCCGGCCGGCGGCCAGCGCGCCATCGAGAAAGTCCTCGGCAGCGGCGCGCAGCCGCGTGTCATTGCGGATGTCCGCGACGCTGCGCCCCGGATACGCGAGATGGAAGGCGCCATACGCCACGCGCCGCGCGAGCAGCCAGGCCGTGAGCTCCGCATCCGCGGGCGCCGCGCTTAGTCCCGCGCAGTGCGCGTAGATCGTGCGCAGGCCCGGCCCCGCGACCTGCAGCAGGTGCGCCACGTAGGCGGCATCGTCGGCGCCGTCGTAGCTGCTCTCGAAGGCGAGCTGCGCGGGGTAGGGGCCGGTGGCCGGGATCACCACCCAGCGGCAGAAATGCGTGGTCGTCAGCGCCGCGAACGGGATGTGGGCATTGTCGTCGATGCGGTCGCCGATCGCCTGCAGCAGCGCGGTCAGTTCCGCCACGCGTCCGGGAATGACCGGCACGACCACGGTGAGCGCACGCTGCAGCATGGGGATGGCTTCACGGGCGCGCGCAGCGCCAGGAACGAGGGGTGGAGGGGACGCGGTGGAGGGCTACTGACATACGGCGCGCAGGGGCATAACAGGAAGCGGGCGACTTCCGGTTTTACGCTATGCCCAGGTCACGACGGGTCGGCCGCCGCGTGCGCCACGGTGTCCAGGTTGGCCAAGCCCTGCTCGAAATCCCTGCCGATCATGCGGTCCATGTCGCAGATCATCGACATCGCCTTGCCCATGAAGCCGTGCCGGCCCTCCATGATCCAGCTCACCCGGCATCCTTCGCCCTCGGGCTGCACCTCGAAGCGCACCTGATTGTCGGCGCGGAACGGACGTGTGAAGACGAGCCTCATGGCGATCCGGCTCGAAGGTGCAGATTCGCTGATGGTCATCGTGCCTGCGCCGGCCTTGGCGTTGCCATGCCACGCATACGTGGCCCCGGGGCCATGGGACGGGGTCGAGATGGTCCTGGTCATGGCCGGATCGATGGCTTCATACGGCGACCACGTCGACCAGTGGCCGAAATCGTTGATGATGGCGAACGCCGTATCGGGCGCCGCCCGCACCAGGCCGCTGCGCACGACGCGGAAGGCGGCCGGGCGCAGGGCGACGATCACCAGCAGCAGGACGATGAGCCCGGCGATGATGCCCAGGGCGATGGCCATGACGGACTCCCGGCCGGCGCGCCAGCGGTCGTGAGCCGCCCACCTTGGACGGTCATCCCATAGCGCCGTGCGACCGCTCGGATGCTGGCCGATGGAGCCGTGATGCAACGCTTCCGCGTGCAGCCATCCGCGCCTGCTTTATTCCAGGCTGAGCACCGGGAAGCGCCCCGGCTCCTTCTCGTGGCCGAGCCCGGGCGCGAGCTCGATCCAGCCGTCGCGCCCCTCGCCGTCGTCGTCGTTGACCAGCAGATCGACGGCGAGCCCCGCGCGCAGGCGCTCGGCGTTCAGGCCCAGGGCCGCGAGCGGCCAGCTCGCCTCGTAGGTGGTGAGGTCGCCCGCGCGCGTGGTCGTCAAGGCGGTCTGCCCGGCCGCATCGGCCGCGCCGGGCGGGTGCGCGGTGTTGGCGATCAGCGCGGCGCCGCTGGCGCCGTCCCGCGCCAGGGTGAATTCCCAGAAGTCGCGGCTGCCCGGCACCGCGAGCCCCACCTGCAGGGAATCGCCCTGCCAGGCCTCACCGGCGGGATGGCCCTGCACGTGCTTGTCGTCGCGCACCACCGCACGCAGCGCCAGGCGATCGCCCTGGCGGCCGATCCAGACCTGCGCAGAGAGGTCCCCCGGCCCGGTCCAATTGCGGTGCTCGCGCTGCGGCACGTTGGCGTGCAGGTCGGTGATCTCGCTGCGCTCGGCGAGGACGAAGTCCGCCGCGCGCGTGAACGTGCCCGCGGGCAGCACCGGGATGAGCTGCACCGGCACCGCCACCGCGGCCGCGTGGCCGGTGCCGGCGATGGCGACGCGCAGCGTGCAGATGGCGATCTCACCCAGGCGCACCGGCCGGCCGCCGGCGACCGGCAGCGCCACGTCGATGCTGCGCGCAGCGCCGGGCGCCAGCTCCACGCTCTGCGCGGCGATCGGCCCGAAGCCCGCGGGCAACGTCCAGTCCAGGCGCAGCGTCGCGGGCTGCGCGAGCGGGTCGGCGAGCGCCAGGCGCAACGTGGCGCTGCGGCCAGGTACGGCGGTGATGCCGCCATCGAGGTGCACCAGCGGCGGCTGCACCGTCACCGGCGCGTCGGCGCCCGCGATCAGCACGTAAGCGGGGGTATGGCCGACCTCCATCAGGCAGATGCCGCCATCGCTGGCCAGGGGATGGCGCACGCCCATCAGGTCGACGGCGGTGCAGCGCGCGTGCGGTCCGACCGCCAGCACCAGCGGCTCGCTGGCCTTGCGCTCCTCCTCGTCCCAGGCGCCCACCACCTGGCCCTGCGGGGTGTCGAAGCGCACCGCGTAGCGTTCGCGCGCGGTCGGCAGGCGGCCGCCGCAGGTGGCGTCGGCGAGCAGGCCCATCAGCGTGTGGTACGAGCAGAACACCGCGCGCGGGTGGAAGTCCTCGGTCATCAGGCCCCAGTTGGCGTCGTGCCCGGGCACCGGCCGGCGCAGGCCGCCGGTGAGGTTGTACCAGAAATAGCCGAGCGCGCGCTGCGACCAGGCGAACATCAGCTTCTTCGGCAGCTGCTCGGCCTGCCCGCGCTCGCCGTAGACGTCGAGATTCACCGCGCACTCGTTGAACAGCAGCGGCGGATCGCCGGCGCCTTTGCGCACATCGGCGAGCCAGCCCTCGAGGATGTAGCGGTACTCGGGGAAGGCGTTGTGCAGGTGGTAGGCGAGGATGTCGTAATCCGCGCGGCTCTCCTTGGCGACGCGGTAGTGCACCTCGGCGGTGTGGTTGCCGTTGCGCGGCCACGCGAAGGCGAAGCCGCTGTTCATCACCAGCCGCGTCGGGTCGCCGCGCTTGACCTCGTCGTGGGTGACGTGCAGCAGCTGCTCGTACTGCTCGATGGTGCCGCGCCAGAATTCGATGTCGGACTCGTTCCACGCTTCCCACAACTTCACGCGGTCGCCGTAGCGCGCGACCATCTTGGCGACGTAGCGCCGCCACGCCTCGAGGTCGGGCGGCGAGAACATCCACTGCAGGTGGTCCGCGGCCTGCTGTTTGTCCGCGGCGGCGGCGTAGCGCGTGCAGTAGCAGAGCAGGAACTGGATGCGCGTGCCGATCGCCGCGAAGCGGTCGACGCCCTTGGAGAACCAGTCGAGGTGCGCTTCGTTCCATTTTCCGGGCGCGTCCTCGACGTATTCCCAGTTCACCCCGGTGCGGATGCGGCGCAGGCCGAGCCAGCGCACGGTGTCGAGCGCGTTGTCCAGCCACGCCTCGCAGCCGGGGCCGGGATTGGGGATGCCGCCGACCACGCCGAACAGGAAGCCGTCCTCCTTTGGGCGCGCCACCGGCGCGTCGAGCAGCGCGTAGGGCAGTCGCTCGGACACGCGCGCGGTCGCGTCGCCGGCATCGGCGAGGGCGCATTCGATCCAGTGGATGCCGCGCGTCGTCGGCGCGTCGGGCAACGTCCAGCGCAGTTGACCGTTGGCGGGCACGGTGACCTCGGCCTTGGCGCTGTGCATGGTCCCGGCCCAGTCCTCGTCACTGACCGCGAGCGCGACCGGGGCCGCCACCGGGCTGCGGTTGGCGAGCACCAGCACCGGCTTGCCGCCCGGCGCCAGCAGGTGGATGGGCGAGCCGGTATCGAGAGTGACGGTGACCAGCTCGGCCGCGTGGCGCTGCTCGCGGCGCTGGCCGGCGTGCAGCACCAGCACGGTCGGCGTGGTCATGGCGGCGCGACCGATCGACAGGCCCCACAGGCCGAGCGGCGGATCGGGGTGCATGTTGCGGTGCTCCCCCCACGAGTGCTGCGGCGCCTCGCTCATCGCCCAGGTCAGGGTCTGGCGGCCGGCGGCGAGCTGGCGGTCGGCGAAGTGCAGGCCCTCCTGCTGGCTGTCGAAGAGGTCGAGTCCGATCACCGCCTGGCCGGAGACCTGCTCGACGTCGAGCAGCACCGCCTGCGGGTCGCCGAGCAGGTCGCGGGTCTTGAAGCGCTCGCTCCACAGGTTCAGGCGCACCTCGTCGTTGCCCGGGGCGAGGGTCAGGCGCAGGCCGTCCGCGAGCTGCTCGACGGTGAAGGGCTTGGGCTTGGCATCGTCCGGCCACCACACGCCCCAGCCTTCGGCGGCGGTGAATGACCACGCGGTCGAGGTGACGGTGAGCGGTTCGCTCGCGGCGACGACGCCGGCGAGCGCAATCAGGAGCAGGCAGCGCATGGCACAACGTACCGGCATCTGGTCCTGTTGTTTGCCTTTAAGCGTTGATTTGTAATCCATTGGTCTATTTACTCCTGATATGGTCGACCGGAAGCCGCGCATCGAGTACCGCCGCGCCCTCGACGAGCTGCGCCTGCGCCTGGGCGACGGCCGCTATCCGGCCGGCCGCGGACTGCCGTCCGAACGCCAGCTGGCCACCGAACTCGGCGTCGCCCGCACCACCGTGCGCCGGCTGCTCGCCACCCTGGTCGGGGAGCATACCCTCGACAGCGAGCACCGGGTCGTCGGCGGCGGTCCAGTACCGCCCGCGGTCGCTCCGTCCTTCGGCGCGACCGTGCTGATCGTCGACGACCTGCCCGGTCTCGATCCGGTGTACATGCACCAGCCGGGCTGGCTCGAACGCGTGCTGCACGCCGCCCAGCTCGAGCTGCGCCGGGCCGGCTTTGCGGTGCTGACCGTGCACCCGCGCCACCTGCTCGACCTGCCCGCGCACCCGCCCGGCGCCCTCGTCGGCGTGGTGCTGGGCTGGAATGGTGGCGTGGTCGACCTCGCCAGCCTCGCCGCCAGCCTGCGGCGTCTGGCGGTGCCGGTGGTCGCGGTCGGCGAGGAACCGGCCATGGCCGGCTTCGACCGGGTGTGGAGCGACCACATCGCCGGCGCCGAGGCGGCGACGCGCTGGCTGCGCGCACGCGGGCGGCGGCGCATCCTGCCGATGCTGCCGCTGCGCAACCAATGGCAGCGCGACCGCCTCGCCGGCTACCAGCGCGCCATCGCCGACACCGGCGGCGTGGCGCTGGCGCCGCTGACCATGGAGCACCCCGACTTCGGCGATGAGGTCAGCCTCGCCTTCTGGGCGCAGCGCACCGCCGAGCAGCTCGCGCCGCACGTGCTCGCCGGCATCGACGCCATCCTCGCGCTCAACGACTTCGCGATCCCGCTGCTGGTGCACGCCCTGGCGCGCCTGGGCAAGCAGGCCAACCGCGACATCGACCTGATCGGCTACGACCGCGTGTGGCCGGAGGTCACCTCCGGCCGCTTCAGCACGATCGGCCCGCTCGCCACCGTCGACAAGCGCAACGACCGCGTCGGCCAGGCGGTGGTCGAGCTGCTGCTCGGGCGCATCCGCGGCCAGCTGCCGGACGGCGCGCAGCTGCTCGCGGTGCCGCCGCAGCTGGTCGAGCTCGAGACCGGCGGCCTGCCGCCGCGCGCCTAGCCACCTGCATGTCCGCGCAGCCCCCGCACCGGGATGCGCTGCGACTCCTCAGCCCTGCTCCGCCTTCGCGGATTGCACCGCATCCGCGTCCGCCGACAGTCGCCGCGATGGCCGCCGACCCGCGCGATCCGACGTGATGACGGCGCGGGCGCTGGCCTTTGCGCTCGCCGTCGCCCTGCTCGCGGCCGGCGGCTGGTTCCTGTACCTGCACCGCCACCACTTCTCGCCGCGCGGCGTGGTGCGCTGCGCGCTCGGCACCGCCAGCCCGGAGGAGATCGCCGACCTGTTCGCACGCGCCCCAGCGGCGGTGCGCGGCCAGTTCGACTTCAAGAACTGTATCGCCAACCACGGCGCGCTGCCGAGTCACGGGTACCGCACCATGACGCTGACCAGCCGCGCGCCCGACACCCGCGACGTGGCGGACTACGCGCGTCCCGGCTTCGTGCCCGAGGCGATGGTGGTCGCGGTGCTCTACGATCCCTTCACGCGCACGGCGGGGACGGTGCGCTACCCGTGCCTGCGCGTCGGCGGCTGGTGGTACATCATGGACACCTGGGCCGCCCACGCGCAGGCCGCGCCACCGTGATATCGCCGGCCGCGCCCGCCTGCGCCATCTGGCGGCAGCAGGACCGCGGCGTTCAGCGCGGCGGCTCGTGCCCGTGGTCCATCAGCCGTGCCCGCGCCAGCAGGTCCTGGCGGAAGACGCGCGCGAGCAGCGCGTAGAGCGGCGGGTCGCGCCGCGCCAGCTCGGCCGGCGACTGGAAGAAGTACTCGCTGGCGACCGCGAAGAACTCCGCCTCGTTGGTGTAGCCGTACGCGGGCAGCCCGGAATCCGCGCCGGCGCGGTGCGCGAGGTGCTCGTGCACCAGCGTGGTCCATGGGCGCAGGCAGGCGCGCGGCAGGGTCGCCGGCAGGCCATCGATCGCGCCATCCGAGCGGTCGATGAGGTGGGCGAACTCGTGGATGCCGACGTGGTGCTTGCCGGCGCCCTCGGCAAAGCCCGCGAGCAGGTCGGGCAGCGACAGGATCATCACCCCGTCGAACCAGCCCGAATTGCCGACCATGCCCAGCGCCATGGCGGCCGCCGTGCCGGGCGCGGCCGACTCGGGACGGAACTCTGCGTCGAAAGCCGCGGGCCGGATCAGCACCTTACGCAATGTGGTGTACTCCCAGCCCGGGAAGGCGAAGACCGGGATGATCGCGCTCGCCGCGACCAGCAGACGCACGGTGTCGTCGATGGCGCAGCCGACGCCGTGGATCGGCTTCTCGTCGAGGAACAGCGCGACGAGGTGCTGGAAGCGCGTGCGCTCGTCCGCCTCCAGCGCGGCGTAGTACGGGATGCGCGCGCGCAGGATCGCCTCCCACGCCACCGGGAAGGGCTGCGCCATCACCGCGAGGCGCCGCCGCACGATGCGCGTCTCGCCACGGAAGATGGCTGCGGTCAGGACGGCACCGACCGCAACCCCGGACAGCGCGCCGGTCCACGTCGGCATCAGCGCGACGACGATCACCGCCGCCACCGCGCCGACCATCATACCCTCGCCGAGCGCCCAGCGACGGGTGGCGCGGATGCGCGCTGGATCTGGGATCATGTGGTCATGCTAGGGCGCAGATCAGGCGTCCCAAGGCGAGGAGCGCCCGGTGCCTGCCCCCGCCAACGCAGGTGCGACCTTGGTCGCGAGCGCGGCCCTGGCTCACTTCCCGGTGTGCTGCGCCGCGTCGTAGTCCCTGAACCAGTCGGCCAGCGCGACCGGCTGGTCGTGGGCGCCGTCGCGGACGCGCACCCCCTCCGGCAGGTGGCGCAGGCTCTCGATGCCGGGGACGAGGTGCGGCAGGCTGAGCTTCTGCAGCTTGGCCAGGGTCGCCACCGGGGCGAGGGAGCGCAGCTGCTCGCAGCCGATGATGTCGAATTCGGTCAGCGGCATGCCGCTCAGCGGCGTGAGGTCGGTGACCGGCGTGTAGCCCATGATCAGGCTCTCGAGCGGCATGCCCGTCAACGGCGCGAGCGAGGACACCTTGGTGCTCCACATGCGCAGCCAGCGCAGTGGCGCTCCGGCGAGCGGCGCGAGATCGTCGATCGAGGTGCTGACGATCGAGAGGTATGTCAGCGGCATGCCGTGCAGCGGCGCGAAATCGGCCTTCACGCCGTCGGCGGTGAGGTTGGTGAGCGGCATGCCGGCGAGCGGCCGCAGGTCGGTGACCGGGCAGTTCCAGATGCTCAGGAAGGTGAGCGGCATCCCGGTGAGCGGCGCGAGGTCGCGCACCGGGGTGGCGCCGACATCGAGGTCGACCAGGGCCATGCCGGCGAGCGGCGCGAGGTCGGTGACGGCGCTCTCCTGCAGGAACAGGTGCTTCAGCGGCAGCCCGGCGAGGGGACGCAGGTCGGTCATCGCGCAGTGCCCGAGCAGCAGGTACTCCAGCGGCATGCCGGCGAGCGGCGCCAGGTCGGTGATGTCGCAGCCCCACATGCGCAGCTCGACCAGCGGCAGGCCTTTGAGGAAGGCATAGCCGCGCAGGTGGGTCTCGCCGAGGTCGAGCCGGCGCAGCGGCATGCCCGTGAGCACGCCGAGATCGGTCACCCGGGTCTTCGCCAACGACAGCGCGATCAGCGGCAGGCCCTTGACCCACGAGAGGTCGGCGATGTCGCTGCCGTTGAGGTCGAGGGCCAGGCCGGTGCCGTCCGTCGCCAGGCGCGTGGGCTCGATGCCGAGGCGGGTCATCGCGCCGCGTGCGCGTTCCAGGACGCGTTCCGGCGCGTCGCTCGCGGGCTTGACCGTCATCGCCACCACCCCCGAGCCGGCCTGCACCGCACGGCGGTCGCTGACCACCGCGGACAGTTCGTGAGGTCCCAGCGGCGCCCCGTGCCAGGTATAGGCATACGGCGGCGCCAGCGCCTCGCCGAGCCGGCGCCGGCCATCGAAGAATTCGACGCGGGCGATTTCCCCGTTGGCCGGGATGACGTCGGCGAGCAGCACGATCTCGTCGCCATAGAGCTGCGCGCCGGCCTCCGGCGCGGTCAGCGTGACCACCGGCGGCACGGTCGCCTCGCCCGTCCCAAGCGCGGCGACGGCCAACCCTGCGAGATGGGCCCCGCCGAGGCCGGTGATCGCGATAGCGAGACGGCGCTGGCTGACCGTCACGCGGTACGGGCCGAGACGGCTCCAGGTCGCCGCGCCCACCGCCTTGCCGATAGGTACGTCGTCGCCGTCCAGGCGCAGCACCAGCAGCGCGGGGTCGATGCCCTGCGCACCCGCGACCCACAACGACACCTCGTAAGCGCCGTTCGGCAGCCGCTGACCGAGCATCACCGGTCCGCTCGCGGCCAGCCCGCTGTCGAGCATGGTCTTGGTCTCGAAATCGAGGTGCGCCGCGGTGATCGGCGCGGGCACGGCGATCGCTGCGCCCGCGCCCAGCTCCATGCCGTTGGCGAGCGCCTGCGCGTGCGCCAGCCAGCGGTGCCCGTCGACGGTCAGTCCTTCGCCGCCCAGGTTGATGCCCCGCACGAAAGTGCGTGGCTGCGTGGCTGCGGGCGGGAGCGCTGCTACAGCGGGGGCCGGCGCCGCCGGTGCAGGGGCCGGGGTCAGCGCCGCCGACGAGGGCGATGGCGATGGGACCGCCTTCATGAGCGGCTGCACCTGGCCACCCCACAGCAGCCACATGCCCAGGGCGCCGAGGCCGATCAGCGCTGCTGCGCCGGCCATGATCGCGTGGGTACCGCGGGCCGCGCCCAGCACCCGCACGCGCTCGGTATCATCGGCCGCAGGCCTCTGGTTGGCGGAACCCTGGCCGCGGGGGCGGGTCGAACGCTGACGCGGCTGGGGCATGCGAATCCCGGTGGATCGGAGCGGACGCCGACGCCGCCTGCGGCCGTGGCGCGGAGTCCCGGTTGGTGGCGGGGGATCCGCCCCCACCCCTGATCATAGCCCAAAGCGTGAGGAAATACAAACCGGCTGCCGCTCACTCGTGCGCGACGATCCCCACATCGATCCCCTGCCCGCCAGCCGTCTGGTGGCAGTGCACCGCGATCACGTTGGCCCCGGCCTTGAGCGCGGCGCGCGCGGCGGCAGACATCGGCACGGCAGCATAGCCATCATTGTACCCACCCTGCGACGCGGCGGGCACGCCATTGATGGAGACCTCGGCGTCCTCGTCGTGCTTGAGCAGCACGTCCAGCTTCGCCGGGATCGCCGCCGGCAGGGTCACCGTGCGCCGGATCCAAATGTCCCCGCTCGTCCACTCCGTGCGCACGCCACCCATGCCGTGCCCGAACGGCGCCGGCGCACTCTGCCACGCCGTGTCGTCGAAGGCCGCCTCGGTCCAGCCGGCGGCGGGCTTGACCAGGGTGTAGCGCCAGAGAACCGCCTCCTCCTCCGCGGTCGGGACGAGGTCGGGCGTGGCGGTGCTCGGCGGCAGGGCCGGGAAGGTGCCGCGATTCGCGGCAGTGACGATGTCGGCGAGCGGTTTGATCACCTCGCGGTCGTAGGTCAGCAGGCCGTTCAGCTCCTGTTCGACGTCGGTGATCTGGGTGTAGACGAAGGCGCAGGTGCCCTGCTCCTTGCTGAGCTTCCAGGCGGTCATCAGCAGCTTCTGGTATTTGGACGTGACCTTCCAGCCGTCCTTCAGCGTGGCGCCGTAGCCCATCACGCCGGTGGTCTCGTTCCAGCGATGGGCGGCGACCGCCATGGTCACGCCGCCGAACTCGCCGCACACCGCGGCGCGCGCCGCCTCGGGCTTGCCCGACCACGGCCCGGGGTAGGCGTGGGTATCGGCGATGTCGCCGCAGTGCTTGTCGTCCCAGCCGCTGGCGTTGTTGACCAGACGCGTCGGATCGAGCTGCTTGGTGAGCGCCACCATCGCCGGCACGTCGAAGGCCTTCTCGCCCCACGCCTCGTTGAAGGTCGTCCACACCACGATGCTGGGGTGGTTGACGTGGGTCGCGATCTCGCGCTGCCACTCCGTCACCCACTGCGCCCGCGCGGCCTCATCGAGGTCGCCGTAGGCCTGGGGCATGTCCTGCCACACCAGCATGCCGAGCTTGTCGGTCCAGTAGTACCAGCGGTCGGGCTCGACCTTGGCGTGCTTGCGCAGCATGTTCAGGCCAAGCTGCTTGGCGATCTCGATGTCGTACTTCAGCGCGTCATCGGTCGGCGCCGTGTAGATGCCATCCGGCCAGTAGCCCTGGTCGAGCGCGCCGATCTGCAGGTAGGGCTTGCCGTTGAGCAGCATGGTGGTGCGGCCCTGATCGTCCTTGCCCAGGGCGAGCGAGCGCAGCGCGAAATAGCTACCGACGGTGTCCGTGCCGAGCGTGATCGCCAGCGTGTAGAGATGCGGATCCTCGGGGCTCCACGCGTGCGCGTCAGCGATCCTCAGGCTGAGCGCCTGCCCGGCCGTGCCGCTCGCCTGGGCGAGCTCCTTGGCGCCGTCGCGCACGGTCACCGTGACCGGCGCGGCGGCACCGCCCTCAGAGACCACCGTCACCGCGACCGTGCCACCAGCGAGATCCGGCACGATCTTCAGATCCGCGATGTGCGCCGCCGGCACCGGCTCCAGCCACACGCTCTGCCAGATACCGGTCGCGCCGGTGTAGAAGATGCTGCCGGATTCGCGGCGCTGCTTGCCCAGCACCTGGGCGTCGGGGACGTCGACCTTGAGCGGATTCCACGCCGAGACCACCAGCTCGTTGTCGCCAGCCTTCAGCGCCGCGCTGATGTCGAACTGGAACGCATCGTAGCCGCCGCGATGGGCGCCGATGGCCTTGCCATTGACCGCCACCGTGCTGTCCCAGTTCACCGCGCCGAAGTTGAGCAGCACGCGCTGACCCTGCCACGCCGCCGGCACGGTGAAGCTGCGCCGATACCACAGGCGCTGCCCGGGGATGCTCTTGCGCTCCGCGCCGGAGAGCGCCGCCTCGTAGGGAAAGGGCACGCGGATGGCGTCGACGAAGACCGTGGGCGCCACCGTCGCCTGGGCGTCGGTCAGGGCGTAGTCCCAGACGCCGTTCAGGCTCTGCCAGGCGCTGCGCGTCATGATCGGCCGCGGATATTCCGGCAGCGGCGCGGTGGCGGAGACCTGCTTGTCCCAGCGCGTCGGCAGATGGCCGCCACTCAGCGGCAGGTCGGCGGCAACGAGCCCCGAACAGGCCCCGAGCAGGGCGAGAGCAAGCATGCGGAGCGGGGCGGAACGTGGCATCAGGGGGCTCGCGACACGGGTGGCTGCGGACACGCTCCGGGCGACATCGGCACGGACAGCGGTACGCAGGGAACACCCTAGCGGACGGAAGCAGACGGGAATAGTCCGCGCTCATCCACACTCACCTGTCGCCCCTTCCGCCCTTGGAATGGCGCGGGCGCGGCCGCTGCTGAAATCACGGGCGGACCATCCACTCCGATTTCGCGCACCGATAGGCCAGGATCGACCACCCCAGTACCGCGTGCGGCTTCGCGATGCGCATGGATTGGTTCGGGTTCTTCACCCTTCGGATCTGACCACTCGCTCGTGCCCGCAAGCGTAACCGGCATACTTCAAGATACGCCCAGCAGCTCCCGTCCGCTCGCGACGCGCTGCTCGCGCACCGCCTGTCGGCGCTGCGTGCGGCCGTTGTCCATCGCCAGCTTGTGCACGCGCTGGCGGCTGACGCCGGCCTGGCGGGCGATCGCGCCGCTGGACAGGCCCTGGTCGAAGAGCGCCAACATCTCGGCGCTGCTCAGGCTGCTGCGGTTCTGGTTGTCCTTGGGCGTGCGCGCGGTCGGAGTGTCGTCCTCCCCCTCGGCCGTCGGCTCGGCCATGCCCGGACGCCAGTCGCCGGGCGGGCAGAAGCCGATGGCGATGCCGCCCGCGGGCAGGGTGATCTCGAGGCGCGCGCCGAGCGCGGAACACAGCCGGTGCATGGTCGCGAGACGGCCGTCGTGCAACTCGCCCAGCGCGAGCTGGCAGGCGGAGAGGCTGGCGCCGGAGAGCAGGGTCAGCTCCTCGGCGCGCAGGCCGAGCCTGGTTGCGATCAGGCGCAGCGCGACGCGCAGCCCCTGGCAGCGGTGCGCGCCGGCGAACGCCTTGGCCGCGCTCTTCAGCTCGCCGAGCCGCTGGCGCAGGCGCGCCTCCTCGTTGGCGGCGTAGGCGTGCGCGCGCTCCTCGAGCAGCGCGCGCTTGGTCTTGGGCGCGGCGGTACGCAGGTGGTTGATGGTGGTGACCATGCGCCGCGTGCGCCACGACGCCCATTCGCGCTCCACCACCGGCGCCGCGATCTTCGGCATCGGCACCGTCCAGGCGCGGTCCTGCCAGGTGATGCTCAGGCGCCCGCCGAGCGCCGCGACCAGGCGCAGCCAGGTGAGCAGCGGCTTGGGGATGCGCACGCACAGCGCCGCGACCGAGCCCGGACTGATGCCGGAGCGCAGCGCCGTCTCCTGCTGGCTGAGGCCGGCCGCGAGGATCAGGCCGCGGAGGATGTCGGGCAGCGGGAGGCGGTCGGTTGACATGCTGGCGAAGACCTCGGTTGGTGGAGTAGATGTAGCGATTATCGTGGTATTTGCCAGGGTTTTCACATCGATGGAAAGTCCTTGTTGACACCATGATTCGAGTAGGTATCAATGCCGCCATGAGCTGCGTCTCCGTCATCCGTCAAAACGTCTATCAGCCGAATCACCGGGGGTTTCCCGGTCGACCGGGGACGCCTTGCCAGGTGACGAGCGGATAGAGTCCAGCACTCCAACCGCCAGCGCCGCAAAGCGACCCCCGGGAGATCCTCCCGGGGGTCGCTTCGTTTCATCGCCTGTGTCGTCGCCGCTTTGACAACTCTAGAGATTTCTCTGATTCTCATTGGCTCGTAGTTCAGCGGAAGAGCACCTCTCTGCGAAGGAGGAAGTCGATGGTTCGAACTTTTTGTTGGGGGAGCCGCAGCAGGCGGCGCCCCCAACGAACGCGCCTGCGGCGCTGCCCCCTTCGCGACGACCGACTGCCTTGTTTTTGATTTCCGCGCGCGTGGTTCAGCGGCAGAGCATCCGCCTGATATGCGGAAGGTGGTGGTTCGACTCTTTTGGTTGGGGGAGCCGCAGCAGGCGGCGCCCCCAACGAACGCGCCTGCGGCGCTGCCCCCCACTTGAAGATGGACAGCCATTCTGGCCGGGTTCCCGCCTGACGACTGTGCACGTTCGACTCCTACGCGCTGCCGTCTTCGTCTTCGGTTCGTAGCTCGGTTTGGCAGAGCGCCTGGATTGGGTCAAGGAGGTTGCTGGTTCATATCCAGTCGGTGCGGACATTAATTTCCCCGTCTCACTTTTCCGGAACGTAGCTCAGTCCAGCAGAGCGCTGCTCTTGGGCAGCAGAGGTCGCGGGTCCAAGTCCCGCCGTTCCGACCATGCTTCATGTGGAGGTTGGTTCAGTAACAGCATACGGGTCTGTGATTCCCGAGACATGGGTGCGATTCCCATACCTCCAACCAATCACGCTCACGGGTAGTTCAATCGATAGAACGTCCGGTTCTGGTCCGGAAGGCTCCTGGTTTGAGTCCAGGCCCGTGAACCATCCCCTATCGTCCAATGGTAGGACGTGAGACTTTGGATCTCATCATCGTGGTTCGAATCCACGCGGGGGAAATCGCGTCGTGTTCCGGGTCTGGCTCGCTCAACGGCAGGGCGCCCGGCTGAAGCCCGGGAGATCGTGGTTCCCACAAGGGACTAGGGCCTGCGGCCCGTCGCGATTCCACGGCCAGGCACCATCTCCGCATTGGCAGGTAGCTCAACTGGTCGAGCGCCCGATTGTTAATCGGGATGATGCTGGTTCGAATCCGGCCCTGTCAGCCATTCTTTCGCTTCAATGCTCCAATCGTCCAGTGGCCAGGATTCCGGACTTTCAATCCGGGAAGCAGGGTTCGATTCCCTGTTGGAGCAGGAACTTGCGGCGCGCAGCGCGCACCATGAAGCGTCGCGTCAGCGCTTCGCCTCGACCGTAGTCTGATTTTTCAGGGCTTTTCCCTGTTGACACCCAGTTGATGCCGGTTATGTATATCCCACCGCGATGAACCATCCCATCGCCAATCCGTTCACCCTCTTCTCAGGAGCTGCGCCATCCATGTCCAGTCCCGCCACAACCAAATCCACAGCGATGCCCGCACTGCTGACGCAGCCGCGGTCGCAGGACTGGTCCGTGGTTGAAACGGACGGTTGTGCGCATGCCCGCATCGAGGCCGCCAGAAGCGTCGTGAATGACGCGAGCGATCCGCTTACCAACGCCGGGGAATCCCGAATGCCACGCTAGGACGACGTCCTGCCAGCGCATTCCCGAACCCCGGCCTAACCCGCCGGGGTTCTTCGTTTTACCGGCACCCTCCTGCTCCAGCTTTTTGACAACCGGTCCTCGTAGCAGACATCATCACCGCCGCGTTCGCGCGGCGGGTCATGGGCAAGTGCTTTTGGTTGGGGGAGCCGCAGCAGGCGGCGCCCCCAACGAACGCGCCTACGGCGCTGCCCCCGATGCCTCGATGGGCTGGGGTCGGCTG
>JACDGQ010000505.1 GCA_013821615.1 Planctomycetota bacterium | reverse complement strand
CGCCGGGGGTGAGCAGCAGCGGCACCAGCGGCTCGAGCGCGGCGCCCTCGGAGTCCGTGAGCATCAGGCCGCGCCGCTTCGCCAGCGCGCGCAGCAGGCGCAGGCCCTCGGCGGTGGTGGTGGTCGGGAAGATCGGGATGCGCACATCGATGCGCCCGGGGCGCTTGAGGTCGACCTCGATGAGGTCCGGCCGGCTGCTCGCCAGGATCCACACGATGCGCCCGCGATTCTCGCCGCGCGACATCTCCTCGGCGATCATCGCGTAGATGCGGCCGTTGATGCCGCCGGCGTCGTTGCCGCCCTGGTCGCGCTTGCCCAGCGCCTGGTCGGCCTCGTCGATGAACACCAGGCAGCGGCCGAGGGCGTGGATCAGGCGGAAGATCTTCTCGAGGTTGCCTTCGGTCGAGCCCACCCACTTGTCGCGGAAGTTCTTCAGCCGCACCACCGGCACGCGCGCCTCGCCGGCCAGGCACTCGACCAGGAAGGTCTTGCCGGTGCCGACCGGGCCGCAGAGCAGGTAGCCCATCGGCATGGCGGCGAGATCGCCCGAGGCCCACAGCGCGAGGTCCTGGCGCAGCCAGCGCTTGATGGGTTCGCCGGCCTCGTAGTCGTCGAGCGAGCGCCGCGATTCGATGAATTCGATGAGCCCGCCGCAGTCGCGCTCGACCAGCGCCTTCTTGATGCCGAGCAGGTCGCCATCCGCGAGCGGTTGGTCGAGGTGTTCGCGCGTGCGCAGCAGGGACTCGATCGCGCTCAGGCTGGTGCCGGTAAGGAGCGCAGCCGGCTTCGCGAGGTCGCTGGAGAGATTGCGTAAGGCCCGCGGCACGCGCGGCTCAAGCAGCGTCAGCGCCTGCGCCAGCTCGCCGGCGTCGGGCAGCGGCACGCGCACCTGCGCGGCGCGCGGGTTGGCCGCGACCAGCGGGTGCAGGTCGGCGAGATTGTCGGCGATCAGGAACGACGCGACGGCCTGCTCCGCGAGCAGGCCGTCGCTCGCCCAGTCGCGGATCAGGCTGGCCATGGCGCTGGGTTCGACCGCGCCATAGGACGCGGCCGGCACGATCAGGTCGGCGGAGCGCACCACCACGCCGACCTGGACGCGGCCCTGGCCGAGGCGTGCGAGGTTGGCGACGTAGCGCAGGTAATGGGTGATCGCCTCGATGGCCTCGCGCGGTTGGCGCGGCAGCTGCGGCTGCTCCTTGAAGCGCGGCCACTTGGTGAAGGTCTCGCCGCCCTTCTCGACGCGCAAGCCGTTGCCCAGGTCGTAGCTGAGGATGACGTCGAAGCGCGGCAGCAGTACCTTGGCCAGGAAGTCGCCGAGGCTGCCCAGCCCGCCGCCCGTGATCGGCAGCACCAGCCGGTCGTGGACGTTGCCACTGAGGATGAACTGGCTGGCCGCGCCGCTCTCGTAGCCGGTGATCAGCTCGCTGGCCCAGGCGGGCAGCACGGGAGTCGGGACATCGGTCATGCGGATCCGGTGGTCTGGGAGACTGAGGGACTTTGCCGCAGAGACGCAGAGCGGCAGAGAGGGCCGCAGAGGCGAGGGAAAGGGAGCGCATGCAATGGGTGAGCCTGAGCTGCGGTCGCACGGCCGTTCAGGACTGACATATTTGGCCGCAGAGACGCAGAGCTCCGGAGAGGGCCGCCGAGGCGAGGGGAAGGGTCGGTGCGGCCTCGCGCATGCAGAGGGTGAGACTGAGCGGCGGTCGCATGGCCGAGTCGCGCCTTCGCGGCCGTCCTCTGCGGCCCTCTCTGCATCTCTGCGTCTCTGCGGCTATGATCAGGAGTCGCGCGACGCTTCATTTCCCGGTCGCTCCCGCCGTTTTGAGCTTCTTGGCGGCTTCGGTGGCCGCCGTCCAGCCGGCCTTCGTCTCTTCGGTTTCGATCTGGAGGTCGTTCCAGCCGGCCTTGTAGGCGGTGGCCTCCCAGGTTTCGAACTTCGGCACCAGGGCGTCGATCTCGGCGTAGGCGGCGTTGAGGTCGGCCGCGTCCTTGCTGGCGAGGGCCTTGGTGGCGTGCGCACGCACGGCGGCGACCTCCTTGGCGAGCGGTTCGAGGGCGGCCTTGGGTCCGGCGTCCTCTGCCCAGGCCATGATGCTGCCGATCAGGATCAGTACGAGGATGCGGTGCATGCGAGGATCCTCTGGGAATGGGAGGTCAGCTCGCGGCGCCCTGGCCGGGACCCATGCTCTTGGCGGCCGGGGCGGCGGCGGGCACGACGGGCGCACCGGGTTCGAGGGCGATGCCCTCTTTCGCGGCGAAGTCGGCGAGCGCCATGTCGGCGAGTGCGCGCTGCTCAGCTTCTTTCACGTTCACCTGCGACATGTCGAGCGAGTCCTTGGCGACGCGCGCGCGGCCGGCGGCCTTGTCGCGCTCCTCGGCGACCATGGTCGAGAGGCGGTCGAGGGTGTCGCCGGAGCCACCGATGCTGGTGATCATGCCCGATGCCATCTCGGTCATCTCGGCCATGGCCTTCTTCATCTTCATGTCCTCGATGCCGCTCTTCAGCGCGTCGAGCTTGGCCTTGGCCGCGGAGATCGCGACGTCGCGGGACTTGAGCAGGTTCTTGTAGGTCTCGTCGGCCTGGGTGAGCTGGGTGCGGTTCTCATCCAGCTCGCGGGACACGGTCTGCAGGCGCAGGGCGTACTGGCCGGCGGCGTCACGGTTGCCGGCGCGCAGGTGGGCGGTGGTCTTGGCGCGCAGGTCGCGGTCCTCGGCCTCGAGCTTCTTGACCTGGCTCATCAGCCGCTCGCACAGCCCGGCGTGCGAGGCCAGGCCCTGGTTGTACTGGCCGATCTGCTTGCGCAGGTTCTCCTTCTCGACGTCGAGCAGCGCCTCTGGGTTGCGCCTTTCGACGCCCGAGACGAAGAGGCCGAGGAAGCCTTTGAACAGGTTGGCGATGCGTCTGAACATGGGGGGCCCTGCGCTGGTCGGGGGTGGCTATTGGGAGCCAAACATGGGCCAGGGTGGGCCGGGGGCAAGGGAGAGGGCGGCTGGGCGCGGATGGATCGATGTTCGAGAGCCCCGATGGCATGATCCGATGCGTGCCCGGGGTAAAGATCTGTCCGCTTACCCGCATCGTCCGCTTGCGACCCGCTCCCGCTGTCCTGAGCGCCACAGGCGCGGCCCAATCCCAGCCCAGGGCAACGCCCTGGGTCTATCGAGATGATAGGCATCTGAGCCCTGCAGGGCAATGCCTGTAAACTTAGCGGGTAAGTTGATGTTCTGCAGGAGTTTGCGTAGTGGTTCCGGGAAATATTTTCATTGACAATGCCGGTGCTTCGAGGCGGCGGCCCGCATGGGAA
>JACDGQ010000504.1 GCA_013821615.1 Planctomycetota bacterium | reverse complement strand
CCCGGATAGCGACCCTCGTTCGCGTACCAGGGCTGGGCGAGGATGTCGTCACTGACGAATGCCGGCTTCGGCGCGGAGGCGAGCACCTCTTGCAGTTTCCGGTGCCAGGCGACATCGTCGCTGCTACCGCCTCTGACCCCGGTCGAATCGAGGAACAGCGAGTTGTTCGGCCTTCCGCCCAGCATCAGGGCGAATGCGACGGCGCAGACCACCAGCCCGGTGCGCAAACGTCCGGGCTCCATGCGCAGCACGCGCACCAGGCTGGCGGCGGCCAGCGTCGAGACCAGCACGACCCCCTCCATCAGGTGATTGCGGCCGGACCCGTCCTTGCCCAGGGCGATGATGCCCATGCCCACCGCGATCAGGCTGGCGATGGCGACCGTACGCCAGGTCTCAGCCTGCTCGATCGGCAGCTCCGCCAGCCGCCCGGCCAGGGATGGACGCAGGCGCAGCAGCGCCGGCAGGATGGCGAAGAACCAGAACAGCAGCAGGGGCGGCAGCAGCTGCTGGAAGCGGAAGAGCGCATCGCCGGGCACGATCGCGTCCAGGCTGGGAGCGTAGAAAACCTGGTAGCGGTAGGCCACGGTGCCGAGCGCCATGGTCGCGCCGAAGGCGGTGAACATGAGCAGCGCCAAGGTGACCGCGGTCCAGCGCGTCGGCCGCTTGAGGAAGCCGCTGAGCACGGCGCCGGTCAGCATCCAGACCACGGACTGCTTCAGCGCCCAGGCGCCAGAGAAGGCCAGGGCCGCAAGCGCGGCGGACCACGGCGAGCGGCGGCGCAGCGCGCGCAAGGCGAGCCACAGTCCGACCATGGCCAGGCTCACCGCCGGGACGTCCGGTCGCACCGTGAACAGCCACCAGTTCATGAACGATGAGCCGTACCAGGTCAGCGCCACCAGCCCGGCCAGCAACCAGCGCTCGCGCGTGGTGAACGGACCAGGCAGCAGCAGTCCGAGCACGCGCCACTGCGCGAACGCGCCGAGCAGCCCGGCGGCGCAGGTGAGCAGCCTGGAAGCGGCGACCAGGTGATCGTCATCGGCGCCGATCAGCGCGCAGAATCCGCCATAGCCGTCATAGAAGAGGAAATTGTAGAACGCGCTCTCATAGACACCCTGGCCAGGCGGCAGGTATACATCGCCGCCGTGCGCGGCCTTCCATACGGAGTGGATGGCCACGCCCTCGCCGCCGCTGGTGGCGAACAGGCGCATGTCGCCGAACACCGCGACGCAGCGCGCGACGCACAGGGCGATGCTCAGCAGTGCCGCCAGAGCCACGGCGAATAGCAGCCATAAGACCGGATCCTTCCAGAAGCCCGGTCCGCGACGCTCATCGGCTGCGGCGTGGGACATCTCCGGTTCCTGATCGCTTGTCATCGGCGCGCAGCATGGAAGCCCTGGTGGAACGGGCAAGGACAGCGCCCAGGCGCTGTCGCACACCTGCACCGCGCCCGGGCGGGCGGCGCGGATCAGGGAGCGACGGGCGGATCCGGCTCGATCTCGTTGACCGCCAGCACGCCGCCCTCCTCCGTACCCGTGACCTTCATCCTGCCCGCAGCGGAGGCCCGTCCGTCGAGGAAGAAGCGGTAGAGGTAGATGTCACCGGACATTGCCTCCGGCGAGACGATGAAGGCGCGCCCCGAGGGCGAGTCCCCCTGCCGCCCGCCGATCGTCCCGACGAACGAGGCCACGCCGGCGAAGCCCGGCTTGGCGTCGAAGTAGATGCCGCAGGGCAGCTGCGCGCGGGTGGCGTAGTACGAGAAGTGCTTGGCGGCGATCGCCCACGACAGCCGCCCGGTGATGGGCGGCGAGACGTCGACCACGCGCGGCGCGGAGTCCCCGCAGGACTGGAGCAAGATGACGGCGAGGGTCGCCAGCAACCAGGCGATCCGGCTGGAGGACTTGGCGTGGGCCGCAGCGCGCTGATCGTTGCTGGTCGACATCGTCGGCAGGGTAGGCCGATCGGCCGCCATGCACCAGCACCAACGTGGCCGTCGCGTCAGCGGGCCGGCGCCAGTATCGACCAGCGGACACGGCAACGCCTGCGAAGCCAGTATGCCCCCCCCCCTGGGACCGCGACCCACTGGGCAGCATCTCGGTATCCGGTAGTACGTCATCACGGCGTTTTGATCCGCTCAGCAGCGAGCCCCTCTTTCGGACGTCACTGAGAGCGGCCCAGTGGGCCGCGGTCCCAGGGGGGAGAGCAGCGAACCGCTGCCCTAAGCTTTTGACAGCTTCCCCGCCGCGAACGACATCTGCAGCTCTTTCGCGCCGTGCGCGTCGAACTGGATGAGTATGGTCCGATTCTCCCGCGGCCCCTTCATCGCCATTACCTCGCCGGGGCCGAAGATGCTGTGCAGGATGCGCTCGCCGGGCTGGTAGGGATCGCCCTCCAGAACCAGCGGCGCGTCATAGAACGCCTTGCGCTCCTTGCGCGAAGCGTCCTTCAGGTCGAGACCGGTGGTCAGACCCATGGCCATGGCGCGGTCGAGGGCGGCCTTGCCGACCAGCTCCTGGACGCGTGTACCGGGCGCCTCGACGCGCGCGCTGCCCTTGACGGTCTCGCCGGTGGGCAGGATGCGCCGGCCGCTGGCGTCCTTGGCCTCGAAGCAGTCCTCGGGGATTTCGGAGAGGAACAGACTGGGGTCGTTACGGAAGGTCTGTCCGTACTGCATACGGCAGCGCGCGCGGCTCAGGTACAATTCCTCCTTCGCGCGCGTGATGCCGACGTACATCAGGCGGCGCTCCTCCTCCAGGTCGGCGGTCTGGCCCATGCGCTGCAGCGGCAGCACGCCGTCCTCGCAACCGGTGATGAACACGAAGCGGAATTCCAGGCCCTTGGCGCCGTGCAGCGTCATCAGCGTCACCTGATCCGGCTGCTCGCTGCGGTCGACGATCTGCGAATCGGTGACCAGCGCGACCAGTTCGAGGAAACCGGGCAGGCCGCCCTCGGGGTGGTTCTCGTGGTACTGCTCGGCGGCGGTGATGACCTCGCGGACGTTGGCGACGCGCTCCTGGCCCTCGCCCGCCTCCTCGGTGGCGACGTAGTGCTGCTCGAGGCCGGTCAGCTCGATGACGCCGCGCACGCACGCCGACGGGCTGCCGAGCGGCAGCTTGCGCAGCAGGCGCCAGACGCGCGCCAGGTCCTTCATCGGCTTGGCCGCGCGCCCGACCGCGACGCGGTCGAGCAGCACGTCGTCTTCGAGCAATTCGTAGATGCCGAGCCCCTCGTCGTCGGCGATGCCGAAGAGCTGCTCCAGCGTCGCCTCGCCCAGGCCGCGCTTGGGGATGTTGGCGATGCGCTCGAG
>JACDGQ010000503.1 GCA_013821615.1 Planctomycetota bacterium | reverse complement strand
GTGCGAAGTGCGAGGTGCGAGGTGCGAGGTGCGAGGTGCGAGGTGCGAGGTGCGAGGTGCGAAGTGCGAAGTGCGAAGTGCGAAGTGCGAAGTGCGAGACTCCAGACTGGAGACTCGAGACTGGAGACTCGAGACTCGAGACTCGAGACTCGAGACTCGAGACTCGAGACTCGAGACTGACGTAACCGATGCAGCTGGCGGAGTTGGACATAGCCCACCGGCTAACGTCGCTTCCCGCTCCCGCGGCCAGGCGACGCCTCTTTCGCAGCCTCTCCATCGTCCCTCGCACCTCGACTGACAACCCCTGTCACCCCCACCGTTGACACCCCCTGTCACCGCCATGGACTGGCACCCCTGGGAGACGTGAGGATTCGTTGAAAGCGTGTCATTCCGCCCTTTTTCCGGGTCTCTTGGCCCTGCTTCGTGTGCCCAGAGGGGCGTCGGCGGACTGGCACGACGAGCGCCTAGTGGTTCCTCAGTGCCGGGAAGATCCTGGCCCACCATCGCATCCCAACCGTCCCACCAGGAGACATCCCATGCGCAAAGGCTTCACCCTCATCGAGCTGATGATCGTCATCGCGATCATCGCCATCATCGCTGCCATCGCGATCCCCAACCTTCTTGAGAGCCGTATCAGCTCGAACGAAGCCGCCGCGGCCTCGTCGCTGAAGTCGGGCGTCTTCCCGGCCGAAGTGCAGTTCCAGGCTGGCGGCTATGTCGACAACGGCGGTGCCGGCACCGCGACTCCGAACGGCATCGGCGACTTCTCCTTCACCTACACGGGCATGTCCGGCGCCTCTGGCACCGCGGGTGTGACCCCGACGATCGCGCTGTCCCTGCTGCCGCCGACCTGGAACTTCACCAATCCCAACATCAACAGCTACCTGTTCGGCATCGGCAGCAACTACGAGACCAATTTCTGCGCCGACTGCTACCCGGCCGACGGCGGTGCCAGCATCGGCCGCCGGTGCTTCGCCATCAATTCCGCGGGCACCATCTATGCGACCCAGCCCGCTTCGACCAACCCGAGCACCCTGCTCGGCTCGGGCTTCACCACCATCTCGACCGCCACGACCTGCACCAGCGCAACCGGACCCTTCGGCGCCGGCTTCTCGGTGACGGCTTCGACCTGGACCGTCTACAAGCGCTGATATCCGCGGACGGGAACCTGCCCGTTCAGAGACCCCCGATCCTCGATCGGGGGTTTTCCGTTTTCTGGCGGCGACCAACGCCTGCGGGCGATGCGGACATTCCGTGTCACCGCCATTTCCTGCGCACGGGAATGAACGCAGCCATGCCGGCGGAATGCGCAAATCATGCGGGAATCTGCGGATTTTCGTAGGCGTGCGGCGGCACTACCGGCAGCCGCTTCTGGCACGCCCTGTGCGAGTACGCAATCGCAGCCCCGTAGTTCACCGCGTACCGCAGCCGTGATCGGATATCCCCATGCAGGCAGCCTTCACCCTCATCGAGCTGATGATCGTCATCGCGATCATCGCCATCATCGCGGCCATCGCGATCCCCAACCTCCTCGAGAGCCGCATCAGCGCGAACGAGGCGGCCGCAGCCGCGTCGCTGAAGTCCGGCGTCTTCCCGGCCGAAGTGCAGTTCCAGGCCGGCGGGTACGTCGACAACGGCGGCCCGACCACGGCGACCCCGGATGGGATCGGCGATTTCGCCTACCTCTACAAGGCCCTGGCGGGCACCACCGGCACTGCTTCCAGCGGTCTGCCGACCGTCGCGCTGGCGCTGCTGCCCCCGACCTGGGACGTCACCGCCCCCAATCTCAACAGCTACAGCTTCGGCCTGGGCAGCATCAACGAGACCTCCTTCTGCGCCGCCTGCTTCCCCGCCGACAGCGGCTCCAGCATCGGCCGCCGCTGCTTCGCGATCAATGCGGTCGGGGCCATTTATGCGACCCAGCCCGCCTCGACCAACCCCAGCACCCTGATCGGCGGCAGCTTCGTCGCCGCGGCGACCGCCACCGGCAGCAGGAGCGTGAACCGCCCCTTCGGCGATGGCTTCTCGGTGACGGCCTCGACCTGGTCGATCTACATGCGCTGAATGGTCGCAGCGAGCGCCGCGGTCCACAGGTAGGCCCGTTCTGCGCACGGGGGTGATTCCGGGGTAGACTGGCTGGCCCACGGACATCCCACCTCCGCTCCGGACGCCACGCCCGCGCATGCCCGAACCCACCCGCCTGCACCCGGCCCCATTGATCGGCCAGCTTCCTGCAGGGATCCTGTTGTGGGCCGCGCTGGCCTTCACCATCTCGTTCTGCTGCTTCCGCTTCTCGCAGGTGGACGCCAGCGTCCTGCTGCTGGTGCTGGCGCCCCTGCTGTGGTTGCCGGCGATGCCAGCGCTGCGCCTGCGCGACGGCGCGCTCGAATGCTTCGTGATGCTCGCGCTGATGTGGCAGGTCTGGATGGTCGGGGTGCAGGCGCTGGTGCCGGCGGCGTTGCCGTGCGGATGGTGGCGGGTCGCGGAGCACGCCGCCGCGCTGGCGACCTGCCTGTTCCTGGCGGTGCGCCGCGATGAACCGCGCGCTCAGCTCCGCCTGTTCGGCACCGGGGCGGCGGCGGCGGCGCTGCTCGCGGTCGGCGTCAGCGGCTACGATGGGCTCATCAGTTCCCTGCAGACCGCGTGCTTCGGGTTCGGCCACGTCAACATTCTCATGAACACGGCGGGCCCAGCACTGCTCGCGTGGTTCGTGCTCTGCGCACACGACTGGCACAGCGGGCGCCGGCCTTCTGCACGCGATCTCACCATCCTTGCCGTCGGACTCGGCTGCCTGCTGGTGCTTGCGGTCGGCACAGGACGGCGCGGGATCCTGGTGGCGTACGGTGCGGCCGCGGCGTGGTTCCTGTGGCGGCACTTGCTCGCCCGCAGCGCTGCCGTGGGCTGGTCGGTCGCCCTGCTTGCGGTCGCGCTCGCCGGCGCGTTCGCGTGGCACGTGGCGACCGCAGATCTCGTCTCCGGCCGGCTCGAGCGGATCAACATCTACCGCGCGGCCTGGGAAGGGGCGCAAGCGTCGTTCCCATGGGGCTATGGCTATTACGGCGCCCTGCACCTGCAGTGGCTGGATACCGAGCACGCCCGCCACCTGACCGCCACCGGCGGCTGGGGCATGCATGCGCACAACGAGTTCCTCGACACCCTGCTCGATGGCGGGCCCTTGGCGCTGCTGCTGCTGTGCGCGACGCTGGCGCTGCTGGCGCAACGCGTCTGGCACCTGCGTGATCCCGGTCTGCGCGCCGCGTGGCAGGCGGCGGGCGTCGCCATCGGCGTCCATCTCATGACCGACAACTGCTATGGCA
>JACDGQ010000018.1 GCA_013821615.1 Planctomycetota bacterium | reverse complement strand
CGGAGGAACTGCCCAGCGGCAAGCTGGCGGGCACCGCGACCGGAGCGCCGGCAGCGACCCGGCCGAGCCTGGTCACCGAACGCCCCGGGCAGCGCCAGCGCGAGGACCGCGCGCAGCCGACGCTGCTGGATACCAGCATCGCGGCGGCGCGGCCGCAGCGGCGCTTGCGCCTGATCATCGGGGGACTGGCGGCTGCGGTGCTGCTCTGCACGTTCGTGCTGCTCACGCGCGGCGGACGGTCAAAAGCCGCCGATCCCGCGGTGGCCGTGATTGGTCAGCCAGCTGCGCCGCCGGTCGGTTCCCCTGTCCCTACCCCGGCAACGTCTACGCCACCTACGACCGTCCCGCTCGGCGCGGGACGCGTGTTCGAACTGAAGCCGGGCGAGGGCCTGCTCGACGTCTGGAGCCCGCCAGCGGGGTCGCCGCAGATCCCAGCGCGCATCCCCGCCGGCGATCCCGCGATCCAGCTGAGCACGGATGGGAATGAAGGCCTGCAGCACGTGCGCCTGCGCCTGCCAGCGGTGGCCGGACGCACCGGGGTCGTGGTGGTGATCAACTCCGGAGTCCCCGCCGGCCGCACCCTGCTGATGACCGTGCGGAATGGCGGAGCGGCGCGCGGTCTGCGGCCGATCAAACTCGCCGACGACGCCTGGCAACGCATCGTCATCGATTGCGGCGAGGCCGGCGGCGATGAGGTGGTGGTGAGCTGCAACGGGGCGCAGCCCCTGGCGGTGGCGCGCGCCATCGCCTGGAGCGGTGCGCCGCCGGAGTCCGCGATGACCGCATTCGTTCCGGGCACCCTGCAACCGCTGGGACCGATCGGTACGGCGCGCGAGCAGTTCCGCACTGCGCTCGGCAACGTCGTGGTCGCCAACCAGATTTTCCCCGATCCGCAGCGTGTGCGCATCGCGGTTTCGAACCTCCACCTCGCCGTCAACAAGGATGCGCTGCTCACCCTGACGCGCAGCATCGCCACCGCGTGGGGCGCCGATCCCACCACGACCGCGACGGAGGCCACCCTGCTGCCGTATGCGAGTGCGGCCATGCTGCAGGGCGTTGCCGAGAGCGCGGTGCGCGCGAAGGCCCAGGTGCTGGTCATCGTGCTCGGCAGCGAAGAGGTGCCGAAGGTGCTGCCGCTGGGTTTCCAAGTGGCGTGCCGCCTGCTGAGCGATGGCGGCGTGCTGCCGGTCCTGCTGGTCGCGCCCGCCGGCTGGCAGGAGCCTTTGCGCAGCAAGTGGGTCGAACGGCTGGACGTGCTGCAGGCCAGGGTTCCGCAGATGCCGGTCATCGACCTGATGGAGGTGCCGATCGGCCTGGCCCGTCAGGATCTGCCCACCGACCTGCACAATTCTGACGTCCACGCGAAGGTCGCCGCCGGTATGGCCGCCGGCATCGGCGAACTAAGGGCGCGCATCGCGTGGCTGGCTGCCAGTGGTGGGCTGCGGACGAAATAGGAAATCTCGAGACTCGAGACTCGAGACGAATTCCCCGTCGTCCGCGGTGGGCGACTTTCCGCCCATCGCGGGGGAAAAGAGAAACCTCATGGAACAAGAGGAACGGAGAAACGGAGGAAGACAGGGAGCCAGTGAAAAAAAGCGAAATCAGAAAAACGGCATCGCCATTTCTTGGCTGTCCTCCGTTCCTCTTGTTCAATCCTGACTTTCCAGTTTTTATTGACGAGACCCGAGGAGGCAATGGATCCACCACACGTGACGAAGGACTTCGAGACTCGAGAGGACAAACACGCGCCTACAGCGTAGACCGATTCCCCCTCGCGCCTGCATCGTGGCGCCCAGCGCCCACCTACGCCCCGAGCTTCGCCCGCTTCTCGATCAACGCCTGGACCACGCTCGGATCCGCGAGCGTGCTGATGTCCCCGAGATTGTCGGTCTCCTGCGCGGCGATCTTGCGCAGGATGCGGCGCATGATCTTGCCGCTGCGCGTCTTGGGCAGGCCGTTCGCGACCAGGATCTTGTCGGGCGTGGCGATCGGGCCGATGTGGTGGCGCACGGAATTCTTGAGCGCCTGGATCAGCTCGGGAGTCTCGGCGTGGCCTTCTTTGAGGATCACGTATGCGAAGATGCCAGTGCCCTTGATCTCGTGCGGGTAGCCGGTGACCGCGGCCTCGGCGACGGCGCCGTTGGCGACCAGCGCGCTCTCGACCTCGGCGGTGCCCATGCGGTGGCCGCTGACATTGATCACGTCATCGACGCGGCCGGTGATCCAGTAGAAGCCGTCGGCGTCGCGCCGGCAGCCGTCGCCGGTGAAGTAGTAACCGGGGAAGGGCTTGAAGTAGGTCTCCAGATAGCGCTGGTGGTCGCCGTAGATGGTGCGCGCGATGCCCGGCCAGCCGCGCTTGAAGGCAAGCACGCCACTGACGTCGTTGCCCGGGATCTCCTTGCCCTTGTCATCGAGCACCACGGGTTCGACGCCGAAGAACGGCAGCGTCGCCGAGCCCGGCTTCATCGGCGTGGCGCCGGGCAGCGGGGTGATCATGTGGCCGCCGGTCTCGGTCTGCCAGAAGGTGTCGACGATCGCGCAGCGGCTGTCGCCGACGACTTCGAAGTACCAGCGCCACGCCTCGGGATTGATCGGCTCGCCGACGCTGCCGAGCACGCGCAGGCTGGAACGATCGTACTTCGTGGCGAAGGCGTCGCCCTCGCGCATGATCGCGCGGATCGCGGTCGGCGCGGTGTAGAACTGGGTGATGCGGTGACGCTGGACCATGTCCCAGTAGCGCCCGGCGTCGGGGAAGGTCGGGATGCCCTCGAACATGAAGGTGGTGCCGCCGTTGCAGAGCGGGCCGTAGACCACGTAGCTGTGGCCGGTGACCCAGCCGACGTCGGCCATGCACGCGAACAGGTCACCATCGCGGTAGTCGAACACGTACTTCTGGGTCATCGCCGCGTAGAGCAGGTAGCCGGCGCTGGTGTGCGCGATGCCCTTGGGCTTGCCGGTCGAACCGCTGGTGTAGAGCAGAAAGAGGATGTCCTCGCTGTCCACCGGCGCCGCCGGGCAGTACGGCCGGCGGCCGGCGAGCAGTTCGTCCCACCACACGTCGCGGCCGGCCTTCATGGTCACCGCACCGCCGGTGCGGCGGTAGACGATCACCGTGCCGACGTTCGGGCAGTGCGCGAGCGCCGCGTCGGCGGTGCTCTTCAGCGGCACGGTCTTCTTGCCGCGCAGGCCCTCGTCGGCGGTGATCAGCACGCGGCAGTCCGCGTCGAGGATGCGGTCGCGCAGCGACTCGGCGCTGAAGCCGCCGAAGACCACGCTGTGCACCGCACCGAGGCGCGCGCAGGCGAGCATGGCCATGGCCGCCTCGGGGATCATCGGCAGGTAGATGGCGACGCGATCGCCCTTGCGCACGCCACGGCTCTTGAGCGCATTGGCCAGGCGGCAGACCTCGCGGTGCAGCTCGCGGTAGGTGATGCGGCGGATCTCGTCCGGGCTGTCACCCTCCCACAGGATGGCGAGCTGGTCGCCGCGCGTGGCGAGGTGGCGGTCGAGGCAGTTCTCGCTGACATTGAGCTGGCCGCCCGCGAACCAGGCGTGGTAGCCCGACGCGAAATCGGTGTCCTGGACCTGGTCGAAGGGGCGTTTCCAGTGCAGGAACGTGCGCGCCATGTCGCCCCAGAAGCCGTCCGGATCCCGGATCGAGCGATCATAGAGCGCCTGGTATTCGCCCAGGCTGGCGATGTGCGAACCCTGGCGGGCACGTTCGATGACGGGATAGACGTCCTTGAGCGGGGCGGACATGGCGGTCTTCCTGGAAGGTGCGCGGGGGCGGGACCGCGACTCTGCCCGCCGCGGCACGGACTCAAGGCGGGGTACCCACCTCCCGGTCGCTGATGATCCTGGCTGCGCTGGACCATGCCCACGCTGCGCATGCGGGCTGCGGACGGCAGGTGACACTGGCGGGGCTGCCGCGCCCTGGCAGCATGGCCCCTTGGGGACCCGCCCATGCCCGCCGATACCAAGAGGTCCTTTCACGGTCCTTCCCTGCTGCGCCCGGCCCTCGGGGGCTGCGGCTGCGTTGGACGACCGGTTTGGTGCTCACCATGGCCTACGGCCATGCCTCCGCTCCAAACCGGCCGTCCGCCTTGCCTCGCTCCCCGATGGCTCGGGCTCGCGACGGGAAGGCCCGTGAAATGAGCTCCAAGTGCGCGCCCGAGTCCGGCCGCGTCGTGCCGGTCGTCGACCGCAACCGCTGCGGAGCCAAGCAGGACTGCGTCACGGTCTGCCCTTTCGGGGTCTTCGCCATGGGCGTGCTCGGCCCCGCTGAGCGCGCCGGCCTGTCCCTCAAGGGCCGCATCAAGGCCTTCGTGCACCGCGGTCGCCAAGCCTTCGCCGTCAATGCCGACCAGTGCCATGCCTGCGGCCTGTGCGTGACCGCCTGCCCGGAGCAGGCCATCCGATTGGTGCCGGCAAACATTCCGTCCTGAACGTTTTCCGCCCTCGCCCATCTCTCCTCCGCGGCCCTCGCTTCCTCGCCACTCGCTAGTTCCCCCGTCTCCCCTCCCTTCTCGTCACCCCCTCCCCGAGGTCCATGCCATGTCCCGCATCCTGCCCGCCTGCCTGCTCGCCGTCGCCCTGTCCTGCGGTGCCAGCGTCTCTGCCAACGCCGCCGATACCCAGGTGGTGCACCTGGTGCTCTTCAAGTGGAAGCCCAACACCACCACCGACCAGGAGAAGGAAGCGGGCGCCAAGCTGCTCGAGCTCAAGGGCAAGATCCCCGGCGTCATCAGCATCAGCTTCGGCCACCAGAACAGCCCCGAGGCCGCGACCAAGGGCCATGGCTTCGACGCCGGCCTGACCGTGGTCTTCGCCAACGCCGCCGCCCGCGACGCCTACCTGCCCAACGCAGACCACCAGGCGGTGGTGTCCGCGCTGCTCAAGCCGATCATCGCGGATCTCGCGGTGATGGACTACGATCTGCCTTAGGACAGCTGAGGGCGGAAGGGGAAGGCAAGAGGGGAGAAGGAAAGGCAGGGAGAGACCGCGACCGGTGCGGACGATGTCCTTGTCCCTCACTTCACCTCAACTCGGCCCTTCTTCCCTTCTCCCCTCTTGCCTTCCCCTTCTTCCCTCCTGCTTCAAGCAACCGTCCGCCACATCGCCACCTCATCGCAGTCAAGGAAGCGGTGGCAGCGCACGCATTCGGTCCACACCTTCTCGGGCAGGCGCGAGCGGTCGACGCGGGCGAAGCCGAGCTTGGTGAAGAAGTCGACCTGGTAGGTCAGGCAGAACAGCCGCTCGAGGCCGAGGGCGCGGCCCTCTTCGAGGCAGCGCTCGACCAGGCCACGGCCGACACCGCGGCCCTGGGCGGACTGCGCCACGGCGAGCGCCTTGAGCTCGGCGATCTTATCGGTGTCGATGTGCACGGCGGCGCAGCCGACCAGGCCGCCGACCTCGGCCTCGGCGACGATGAAATCGCGCACGGTTTCGTACAGCTCGTTGCAGGTGCGCGGCAGCATCAGCTTCTTTTCGGCGAAGGTCGCGATCAGCGCGTTGAGCGCCGGGACGTCGCCGAGCCGGGCATGCCGATAGGTTATGGCGAGGGCGCTACTGGGCGTCATGGGGATCCAGGTTCCACGGATCGCCGGTCGGAACAAGTGGAGGGAGAGAGTCCGGAAGTCCGGAAGTCTCGGCGGACAATGTGAGAACCGAGCCCACAGCTCGTCTGCACCGAAACCGGAGAGATACCGATACACGCATTCACGAAACCTGAACACGTCGTCACCAGGAGACTTCCGGACTTCCGGACTTCCGGACCTCCGGACGTCAATACCGCTTGAGGCCACCGCCGCCCGGGCGCGCCGGCTGGGCGCCGGTGCCCATGTTGGGCGGCGCGACCGACACCGACTTCTGCTGCGGCGTGTACTGGTCGAGGCGTTCGATGATCTTGCTCAGGTACTGGCGGCGCTTCTCCAGGGCCTCGACGTCGGTCTTGCGTTTGCGCAGGTCGACGATCTCGGGCTGCTCGCCAAGGTACTGGGACAGGAAATCGGCCTCGGCGAGCGCGGTCAGCACATCGGTGAGCTCCTGGTCGAGCTTGCCCAGCTCCTCGGCGTACTTGACGCGGAAGCGCTTCATGGCCTCGACCTTCTGGCCGTCGCTGAGGGTCACGGAGAGCGGTGGGACTGGCATACAGGACGATACCACGGCGACGGGCGCGAGGCAAACGCTCAGCGAACGTCTTGGCGGTTGAAATCGCCGGGCGCGTGCCGCCGGTCAGGCCCGGAAACCGCCCGGCACGCCCTTGACCACCACGCTGACCGCGTCGTGCGGGTGCAGGCTCTCGACGTGGCGGGCCTCGGCGCGCCAGTCGCACAGGCGGGCGTCGCGCTCGAGCGCGGCCTTGATGCGCCGGCCGGCGTCTTCGCAGAACATCAGATTGGCGCCGTTCAGGCGCGCGAATTCCTGCTCGTCCTCGCGCTTGACCGCGGCCTGCACCGGGGTCTTGAGGGCACCTTCGACCAGATCAATGAGCTCGACGAAGGTCGGGGTGTGGCCCGGATCCTTGACCGCGACCTGCACGGTCGCGTAGCTGCGCTGGCTGTGCGGGGTGGCGAGGATCGAGCGCTCGCTGCCCAGCCAGGTGGCGAGCTCCTCGAAACCGACCACCGGTGCGCCGGCGAAGTCCTGACGGAACTTCTCCTGGATGAGCTGGCGGGCGAGCGCCGCCGAACACGGGCAGGTGCTGGAATAGGCGACCTTGACCGCGATCTGGTAGGTGCAGCGGCCGTTTTGAAGGTGGCCGGACACGCTCACCGGATAGGTGCGGAACGAGCTGTTGGCGCTGACCAGGGCCGGGCGCTTGATCAGCAGGTCGAAGTCCAGGCGCACATGGCTGGCGCTGCTGAGACCGGTGTGCGACGCCACGAAGGCACGCAACAGGCGGTCGACCAGGACCAGGCTCAGCTCCTCGGTGGCGAGCAGGTTCTGCAGGGTCAGGAACAGGCGCGACATGTGGATGCCACGCGCGTTGGGTTCATCGAGGCTGACGTAGGCCTCGCCCTTGGCAGGAGCCAGGTAGAGCGTGCCATCGTCGTCGCGCAGGCGCACCGGCACCTCGATGCCCGACATGCCGACCTTGTCGAGCGTGCCGCCCTGCGCACCGCGCGCGTCACGCGCAACGTCGGGCATGGCGCCGGACACGGCGTCGTCGGGAACGGTGGTTTCGTCGAGATCCATGGCAGACGCCTCGGCCAGGAGGATGGGCCGAAATCCCCTCGGACAAGCCGGAGTAGCCCCAGGCCTGTGCGGGGGGAAGGGTTGATGAGGCGATTACGCCCGCAGGACGGGGGACGAGGGACCAGGACTACACAGACGCTCTGGGCATGGAGGGCGGAATGGGAAGCAAGAGGGAAGCAGGGAAGGCAGGATGATTCGTCTCCCCGCCGACTACTCCCCCATCCGATCTCGAGCCTCGAGTCTCGTGCCTCATGTCTCGTGCCCCGTGCCTTCCCTTCTCCCCTCCCACCCTCCTGCCTTCCCCTTCTTCCCTCTTTCCCCACCATGCCCCGCCATGACCGCCCGCGACCTCGTCCTCGCCAGCACCTCCCGCTACCGCCGCCAACTCCTGGAACGGCTCGGCCTGCCTTTCCGCGCCCTCGCCCCGGCCTGCGATGAGGAGGCGCTCAAGGACCCGGCGCTCAGCCCCCAAGCGCTCGCCGAGATGCTGGCCCTGGCCAAGGCGCGCAGCCTGACGGCCGGACTGCCTGCGGCGACCATCATCGGCAGCGACCAGGTCGCGGCGGTGCACCTCGACGACAGCTGGCGCATCCTCGGCAAGCCCGGCAGCGCCGCGCGCGCGGTCGAGCAGCTGGCGCTGCTCGCCGGCCGCGAGCACGTGCTCATCACCGCCATGGCCGTGCTCGACCGCGGGCAGGTCCATACCCACACCGACGTCACGCGCCTGCACATGCGGCCGCTCGAACGCGCGCAGCTGGAACGCTATGTGGCAGCCGACCAGCCGCTCGACTGCGCCGGCGCGTACAAGCTCGAGGCGCGGGGCATCACGTTGTTCGCCGATATCATTTCGGCCGACCACTCCGCGATCACTGGCCTGCCGCTGATCGCGCTGACCGCGATCCTGGCGCGCTGCGGCTACGTCATGCCGTGAATCGAGCAGCGAGACCCGTTTCTCTCAGCTCGAAACACATGGTTTCTCGTCAGTCGTGGTGGATCCATTGCCTGATCGGGCCTCGTCGATCACAACAAGCAGGACAGGATCGAACAAGAGGAACGGAGTAACGGAGGACAGCCAAGAGATGGCGATGCCGTTTTTCACAATTCCGCTTTTTCACTGGCTCCCTGCCTTCCTCCGTTTCTCCGTTCCTCTTGTTTGATCAGGTTTCGCTTTCCCCGCGATGGACGGAATGGTTCCACCTCGCACAACGGGGAGCCAACCTTCTTCCCGACCGCCCCGGGCCCCCGTGGCTCACGGCCGCAGACGATTAACCTTGTAGCAGAGCTGCGGGTGCTCGAGGGTCGCGCCGTCCGCGGACTTCACGCGCGGATCGAGGTCGACCTGGACGATGCGGCCGGTCTCCAGGCCCACGACCGCGACCGTCGCAGACAGGCCGTCCGGGGCGACCACGATGGCGCCAGCGCTCAGCGCCATGGTGTCGAGCGGCGGGCTGCCATAGTTGTGGGTGTTGCCGAAATGGTACTTGGACAGCTTCCAGCAGGTCGGATCCGCAGCGGCAGTGCGGTCGACCGGCTTGGTGAAGGTGAAGGCGAAGCCGTCCTTACGCAGCGACATCGTCTTGACCTCGAATGGCACCGTGCCGGTGAAGGTCACGCGCTGCAGGCTCTCGGACGGCGCGCCCCAGCCGCGCACGGTCTGACCGGTGAAGAGGGTCGCGCCATCGGGACTGAAGATCAGGCGGTTGTTGCCGGCGCGCAGGCCATGGGTGACGAAGTGCACGCAGGCGCCCTGCATCACCCCGTCCACCTCTTCGAGCATCACGCGCAGCAGCCGCGTCCCGGCGACGTCGCCCACGATCATCTGCCCTGCGAACGGCCCGAAGCGGCCGCCGGTCTGGTCGAAGATCGGCTCGCTCGGCGAATTGCACATGAAGCCCTCGGGGAACTCCACCGCGGCCGGGGTGCGCATGGCCTCGATCTCGGCGACCGGCAGCATGAGCGGGTCCTGGCCGGTGGCGGCGAAGGCCGGTTCCCACACCAGGCTGGAGGGATGGCCGTAGAAATGATCCTTCTGGATGTGGAACAATGGCGAGGCGCCGCGCCAATCGCCCTGGTTGTCGGTGACCCACAGCTTGCCGTCGGGGCCGACGGCGATGCCGTTGGGCGCACGGAAGCCCTTCGCCCACGGCGTGAAGGCGCCCTTGGCGTCGATGTGCGCGATCCAGCCCTTCCACGGCACCGCCGAGAAGTTGCGGCCGCGCCGGCCGATGGGCGAGAATTCGCCGCGCGTGTTGGTGAACACCGAACCGTTGTGCGAGGCGGTGCCGATGGCCATCCACCAGCCGCCGCTGCCATCGGGCGCGATGGTGTTGGTCTCGTGGTAGTTGCCGCTCATGCCCCAGGCGGAGCAGATGGTCTGGTAGCTGTCGGCGATGCCGTCGCCATCGCCGTCGGTGATGCGCGTGAGCTCGTCCATCGACGAGACGATCAGCTCGCGCTTGCTCACCACCTGCAGGCCGCAGATGTTGTGCAGCAGATCGCTCGAGAACGCGCGCCACGGGAAGGCCGCGGGGTCGGCGGTCGGCTTGGCCATGAGGATGCCGAAGCGGCGCATCGCCACCACCAGCTCACCCTCGCTGGTGAAGCCGAGGCCGCCGATCTCCGGCACCACGGTGGGCGGGAAGGAGATGGTCTCGACGTGGTAGCTCTCCTCGGCGCCCAGAGGCACGGCGAGCGCGAGCACCAGGGCGGCGGCGGAGAGGGCGGCTGGGATGATGTGGACGTTCATGCTCAGCGCGCCACGGGGACGATGGTGAGGGTGAAGGCGGCCGCGGCGGCCGCGTCCAGGGTCAGCACCGCGCCGTCGCGGCGGCCCTTGTCGCAGGTGATCTGAGCGGACAGTTGCGGATCGAAATGGTAGACCAGGCCCTTGACGGCACCGCTGGTGGTGATCGCGCAGATGGCGACGCCCGGCGCCGTGCCGGGCGTGATGAGCTGAGCGAAGGCCACCGCACCGAGGTGGTATTCGAGCTGCGGCACGCCACGCACCTTGCGGTAGCCGGTGAAGCGCGGCGTCACGTCGGCTGACCCGGGGATCTCGACCGGTTCCGCGCCATGGGTGACGTAGGCCGGCGTGCCCATCACCACCGGCACGTAGTCGTTGCCGGCGCGCGACCCGCCGGCGCCGGCGCCCCAGTACTTCGTCATGTCCAGGAAACCGCCGCTCCAGGTGTAAAGCAGGCGGCACTCGGTGGCGTCGAAGCAGTACGCCAGGCCATCGCCGAACGACACCGCGATGCCCGACGTCAGGCCCTCCACCGGCGCCACCGAACCGGCGACGTCCGTGCCCTTCTCGGGGCTGTATTTGGCGGCGGCCAGACCGCGGTGGTAGTGGGGGAGCACCTCGTCGCCGACGCCCTGCGTCGGCATGAAGGTCCGCAGCAGTAGCGGCTGCACCGCCGAACCCTTGGGGAAGGGCGTGACCGTGGTCTTGCCCATCGCCGCCACCATCCCGCTGGGCAGGTTCTTCCCGATCAGCGCGAAGGCGTGGTCGGCGACCTGGCTGATCTGCTCCTTGTTCAGGATCGACTCCCACGCCGGCATGCCCTTGCCGTCGACACCCTTGCTGATGGTCTTCACGATGTCCTCGCGCGTCCCGCCGTGCAGGAACACCGTGTCGGTCAGATTGGGGCCGATCAGGCCGGCCCCTTCCGGACCGTGGCAGGTCGCGCAGTAGGTGACGAAGACGGTGCGCCCGGGGCTGGGTGGCGGGACCGGGGCGGCATCGGCCGCGGCGACCGCGGCGAGCGGCGCGAGACCGGTCATGGCGGCGAGCAGGATCGGCAGGGACGTCATGGGGAGCAGGGACCTCGTCGTGATGGATGGCGCGGCGGGAGCGGCGGGATCAGATGCCCGCCTCCTTGGCCTGGGCGCGCAGGTAGGCGATGGACTTCGAGTAGGCGGCGGCATCGCCGCCACCGTTGCTCTCGATGCTCATGCGGCCCTTCCAGCCGTGCTTGGCGAGGACGCGGAACCAGCCGCGGAAATCGTCGCCGGCGACACCGGGCATGGCGCGCTTCAGCTTCTCGGCGATGTGGAAGTGGCGGAGCAGGCCGATGTGCTTCTCGAGATCGGCGGGCAGGTCCCCGGCGAGCACCATGTGATAGAGATCGGCGGTGATGCCGACCGCGGGGTGGTTGGCCGGGCCGACCACCGCCGCGACGTCGCCGATGCTGTTGAGGAAGTTGCACTCGCCGACGTTGAGCGGCTCAACCGCGACCACCACCTGCTGCGCGGCGGCGAGCGGACCCAAGCGCGTCAGCAGCGCGGTGAACTGCTTCGCCGCCTCGTCCTTGGCGAAGCCGTCCGGGACCTTGCGCGAGCCACCGCTGCCGAAGGTGATGGTGGTGACGCCGCAGGCGCGGGCGCGCTTGAAGGCGGTGTCGGCGTAGGCCAGGATGGCGTCGTGGGCCGCCGCCGGGCCGACCGACTTGAGCGCGGCGGGGATGAAGGTGTTGCAACAGCGCACCGGCACCACCGCGGCGGCGATCTCGCCTGAGCGCTTGGCGAAGGTGGCGTCGTCCTTGTCGGGCATGAGCAGATTGCCGACCCCCTCCTCGATGTAGTCGGCCAGGGCCTCTTTATACGTGCCGGCATTGCCAAGCCCACCGCACACGCCGAAGTCGACCGCTGCGCCGGGTACGATGGCGGCCGGCGTGGCATCCGCGCACCACACGCGCAATCCGCCGCAGGCCAGCAGCGCGGCGCTGCCACCTGCCAAGCGCAGCAGGGCGCGGCGTGAAATCAGCGTGGATTCCGAGCGGGCTGACGACGGCATGGGTTCTCCGGATCGGGCAGGTGATACCGCGTGGGCCCTGCGACCGTTGTCCCATGGGCGCAGCACGCGAGAGTCCGCCGCACAGTGGCGAATCCTAGACATTTGTGTGCTGCTACGCCGGTAAAATCGTCACTCCTCCATGCGACATTTCTCCAATTTTCACCGCTCCCGCGGCCATGGCAACAGGGTCGCCTGGATCCCTCCGCCCAGCCACCACGCACGTGTCACCGGCGCAACCATGCCGACGGCCGCCGGCGCGACCAGGTCGAACCGCCAGAGCTGGTTGTCCGTGCCGGTGGCGTGATACTGGTTGATGCGCGCGCCATCGAGAAGGCTGGCACCGGTCACGTCGATCACCTCGCCGCCGTGCTTACAGGCGACCCTGAACCAGCCGCCCCCCGCATCAGCGAACGACCAACGCTGGTTGTCCCCGCCATTGTCGGTCCATTGCTGCAGCACCACGCTGTCGGCGGTCGAATTTCCGGGCACGTCGAGCACCTTCCCGCTGCGCGCGTTGGTGAAGCGCCAGAAGCCGCCGCCCATGTCGTCGAGCCGCCAGCGCTGGTTGCTGCCGCCGTGATCGCCCCACTGCTGGATATACGTGCCATCGCGCTGGCCGACGCCCGTACCATCGTCGAACAGGTCGAGGAGCTTACCGCTGTGCTTCGCGGTCACTGTGTAGGTGGCACCGGACACCGGCCCCGCCGCCGCCGCCCCGCCGCCCACCTGGACGCGGGTCAGGATCCAGCGCTGATTGTCGTTGCCGTTGTCCTGGTACTGGTGGATGCGCGCACCGTCGGCCGTGCTGGCGCCGTCGACATCGAGATTCTTGCCGCTGTTCTGGTTGGTGACGCGGAACAGCCCGCCACCCATGTCGGTGAACGACCAGCGCTGGTTGGTGCCGCCATTCTCGACCCACTGCTGCAAGGCCACGCTGTTGGCGGTCGAGGCACCGGGAACGTCGAGCACCTTGCCGCTGCCGACGCAGGTCAGGCGCCACCAGCCGCCGATCAGGTCGAGCTTCCACTGCTGGTTGGCCTTGCCGTTGGCCGCCCACTGCTGGACATAGCTGCCGTCCAGGTTCAGCGAGCCCGCACCATCGTCGAAGACGTCGAGCAGCTTGCCGCTGTGCTTCGCGGTCAGCGTGTAGGTCCCGCCGCTGACCGGTGCCGTGGCGGTGCTGGGCGGCAGCGAACCGATCCATTGCGCGAGCGCCGCCAACGCGGTGGCGTCGACGACATTGCGCGTCAAGGGCGGCATCTGCCGCACCGGATCCGTCGTCCCGAGGCGCAGGTGCATGATCGAACGACCCAGGTCGCCCGGCGCCACCACCGCCGCGCCGGCGATGCCGAAGCTCTCGCGCACCGGACCATCGATGATGCCCTGGCTGGCGAGCGGAGTGTCGAAGCGCCCGTCCCACTGCGCGCCGGTGCCGCCGGGGCGGTGGCAGTGCGCGCAGTTGGCGTCGAGGTAGGAGCGCACGCGCGTCTCCAGGGTCGCGCTGGTGTCGTCGACCTTCACCGTGTGCGCGAAGCCCGCGATGGCGCTCTCGGCCGGCGCGCCACTGAACATCTGCAGATAGCTCCAGGTGCGCAACTGATTGTCCGGGCGGCCGCCCGGATAGGCGAAGACGCCGTTCAGCTGGCGGGTTTTGGGCCCGAGCACGAAGCCGGCGTTGCCGGTGTGGCACTGCAGGCACTGGCTGCGCGCCGGGTAGTGCCAGGTCTGGGTGTGGCCACCGCTGCCGCTGACGGTGACGGCCTCATCCTGGCCGCCATCGCCGACCAGGTCGGCATCGCTGTTGTCGCTGCGCCAGCGGTAGGTCACGCCGTAGCCGCTGCCCCCGCTGCCGTCCAGCACCAGCACGCGCGTCTCGAGCCGGCGCAGCGCGCCGCTGCCGGTGTCGATGACCAGGGCGAAGTGCTTGATGAGGATGGTGCCGGCGGGCCACGCGTACTCGCCGGTCGCCTTGAAGCCGATGCGGCCGCCCGTCGGCAGCAGCACCCAGCGCTGCTTCACGGCGTTGTCCGACCACAGCGGACTGTTCACGGTGTACGGCACGATGCCGGCCTTGACCGTCAGGCTCGCGACATCGCTGAACAGGCCGGTGGCCGACAGCGTGGCCGGCAATGCGCCCGACGCGGTCGCGGGCAGCGCGACGCCGGTGACCGCAGGCCGGTAGTCGAGGCCGTAGGGCGTGCCGCCAGTGATGGTCAGGGCCGCACTCGTCACCGGGCTGGCGGACAGCCCGGATTTCTCAGCCTCCGCCTTCACCGTGCGGCTGGCGGAGATCTGGAATGCGCCCGCGTAGGTCGCCGACGAGCCGCCGGGCGTCGAGCCGTCGGTGGTGTAGTGGATGGCCGCTCCCGGGGTGGGGCTGGTGATCTGCACCCAGATCGGCCCACTGAAGGTGCCACCGCCCGGGGTGATCAGCGGTGCGTCGGCCTGCGCGCGCACCGTGAATGACCCGCTGCCGGCCGCGGTCAGGCCGCTGCTCGCGGCGCGCAGGGAAAACCCGCTGCCGGCCTGGTCCACGGCCAGACCGGGGAAGGTTGCCACGCCCGCAACGGCGGCGCGCGCCAGCGTTCCGGACAGCGTGCTGCCGACGGTGCCGGAGGTCAGCGACAGCGTCACCGTCGCGCCCGCGGTGGTCACGACTTGGCCGCTCGCATCCTGGATGGCGACGGACACCGCCGGGCTGATGGCCGCACCCGCACCGACATCCGTCGGCTGTTGCACGAAGGCCAGCTTGGTCGGCCCGCCGCCACCGGTGTAGCGCACGCGCCACAACGAGCCGGTACCGCTCGCGGTGTTGTCCGCGTCGGAGCCGCCGCCGATGCCGGCGCGCGCGATGTACCACAGACTGCCGTCGGGCGCGATCTGCAGGTCGATCGGCCGGTCGATGGCGGTGGCGAAGTCGAGCCGCGTGCCGGGCTGCGCGGGATCGATGTACTTGATCCAGCCGCGGTAGTCCGAGAAGAAGAAGCGTCCGTCATAGGACGTGGGGAATGCGCCGCTGCCGCGCGCGGCAGGGTTGTAGAAGTCGCCACCGCACAGCGCCGTGCCCTGGCCGCCGCCATGATCGTAGGCGTAGGTCGGCGCACGGTAGTCCGCCGGCCCGGTCTGGCTGCCCGGCGGCCCGTCGATGCCCGGCCAGCCGTAGTTGACGGCCTGCGCGGCCGCGCCGGTCTCGTAGCGTTCGATCTGCTCATAATTGGCGCCAACCATATTGACGTACAGCAGGCCGGTGCCGGGCTGCACGGCGATGGTGAAGGGGTTGCGCAGGCCGAGGGCGACGATCGCGCGGTTGGTGCCCGAGTACGTCCCGTAATGCGGATTGTCGGTCGGGATCGAGCCGTCCTTGTTGAAGCGCAGCAGCTTTCCGAGCAGATTGGCTGAGCTCTGCGCGTAGGCGCCATTGGCGTTCTCGCCGGTCGCGACGTAGAGCTTGCCGTCCTTGCCGAAGCGCAACCCGCCGCCGTTGTGCCAGCCGATGTTGGAGAGGTCGGTGATCTCGATCAGCACCTGCTGACTGCTGAGCGCGGCGGTGTCGCCGCTGACGGTGAAGCGGGCCACGCGGTTGTGCGAGGCCGGCGCCTTGGCGGTGTAGTAGAGGTAGATCCAGCCGTTGTTCACGAAGTCCGGGTCGACGCACACGCTTTCCAGCCCGCGCTCGTTCCAGCTGTCGACACTGCCCGAGATGTCGAGCACCGGCGTTCCGAGCAACGCGCCGTCCCTCACCAGTCGCACGCGGCCCGGCTTCTCGCACAGGAACAGCCGGCCGTCAGCGGCGAAGGCCATGGTCGTGGGGTCGAGGCCGCTGGCGATCCGGGTCTCGGCGAAGCCGCTCGGCAGGGTCGCCGCCGGTAGCGCGGCCGCGCCGACGAGCAGGAGCAGGAGCAGGAGCCCAACCGGAGTCGGGAACGCTGAGCGGTAACTGGACATGGCAGGTCTCCTGACGCACGGGGGCGCACGGGGGCGC
>JACDGQ010000502.1 GCA_013821615.1 Planctomycetota bacterium | reverse complement strand
GACCACGACTACCCGATGGTGGGCGAGACGCTCGGCCTGTGGCGGCTGCTGCGCGGCCTGGGCCGCGGTGGCATGGGCGAGGTCTACGAGGCCGAGTACGACTACATCCACCTGCTGTCGCTGCGCTACGGCCCCGAGCAGCGCGACGTCATCCGCCAGGAACTCGCCGCGCTCAGCCGCCGCGACCAGGCGCTGCTCGCCGGCGACATGCTCGGCACCAGCCTGCCCCCCGAGGCGCGCTTCGCGATCAAGATCTGCAACGCGCGCAGCGGCACCCCCGGCCACCGCCGCTTCCTGATGGAGGCCGAGGTCGCGCAGCGCCTCGGCGACCACCCCTACATCGTCACCGTGCACGCGGTCAACGGCGGCCTCGACGAGGGCCACGGCCCGATCCGCCGCCTCGACCTCGACCGCGGCAAGTACCGCGACGTCGCCTTCATGGTCATGGACCTGGCCAACCGCACCTACGACCACTGCAAGCTGAGCTGCGCCGAGTCGGTGCACGTGGTGCGCTGTATCGCCACCGCCCTCGATCACGCGCATCGCCACGGCATCATCCACCGCGATCTCAAGCCCGAGAACATCCTGGGCTCGATCGAGCACCCGCTGCTCACCGACTTCGGCATCGCCAAGGAGATCGACCAGACCGACGGCCTGACCCGCACCGGGCAGATCATCGGCACCCTCGACTACATGTCGCCGGAGCAGGCCACCGACGCCAAGCGCGTCGACCATCGCAGCGACATCTACTCACTCGGCGTGGTGCTCTACGAGATGGCCACCCAGGGCTGCCTGCCCTACTCGCACAAGCTCGACCGCGACAGCTGCCTGGCGGCGATCCGCAGCGAGCGCTACGAGCCGCGCTGGCCGCGCGAGTACCGTCTCGACTTCCCGCCGTGGCTGGAGCGCATCGTGGTCAAGGCCATGGCGCACCGCATGGAGGACCGCTACCAGGCGATGAGCGAGTTCATCACCGACCTCGACCGCTACTCGCGCGGCGAGCGCATCGGTTTCCTCGGGCGGGTGCGCGCGCGCAGCTGGGCGCGCTTCCAGCTGCGCCGTCGACCCAAGCTGATCTGGGGGACGGCGGTGCTCGGCGCGGCGGTGGTGATCCTCGCCGGGGTGCTGTGGGCCCAGGACTACATGGACGTGCGCCGCCGTGAGATCACCAAGCAGCTCGACAGCTTCGAGGAGGTGGTGCGCAGGATCGAGAAGCGCCAGCAGAGCCAGCCGCTCGCCGCCGACTTCACCACCCTCGGCGAACTCGACGCCAACCTGAAGTACGCCGGACCCAGCGTCTACGACCAGGAGCGCCGCCGGCGCGCCGAGCTGGGCCAGCGCCTGCAGACCCACCGCTGGCTCGAGGCGCGCTTCACCGCCCGCGGTCGCGGCGGCCAGAACCTGGGCGACAACGACTACCTCGCGGCGCGCGACCAGTTGCAGCTCGCGGCGCGCATCGCGAATCCGCACTGGAACTTCAACAAGGACAGCGACGGCCTGGTCATCGAGGAGCCGATGGCCATGCGCCTGGGCGTCTACGGCGCCGGCGAGTGCTACGTCCAGCTGCAGCTCGCCACCAGCGACGGTTTCTGGCTGCGCGTGCGCGAGAACGACGATCCGCGCCACGTCACCACCTGGGCGATCCACGACGGCCAGCTCACCCTCACCACCAAGGAGGACGAGAAGCCCGAGACCGTGCTGCACGCCGAGCCGCTGGCGGCGTCGCGCACCAGCTACGATCTCAACATCGCCCTGCAGGTCGGCGCCGCCGACATCCGCTCGTGGTGGCCGCAGCCCTTCCTCAAGTTCGGCTTTCGCGGCCTGCGCGACGGCGCCAGCGCCGCGGTCGATCTCAATCTTCCGAAGGGCAGCCGCATCAAAGTGGTCGAGGTGTGGCCTGAGGGGCCCAGACCCTAGGCACTGCATACCATCCACGCGTCCAGGGGCGTCTCTGCGGTGAGGCAGGACCTGTGGCACCTGGCGTGGCGGTGGTGCGCAGGCACGTGTGGGAAATGGGTAGGGTCTCGGGTCTCGGTTCTGGAGTCTCCGCTACGGGGGGACGTGTCCAACGTCGGACGTGCACGATGTGCCCCTTGCGGGCTCTGCAGCTGTCCAAGAATGCCGGCCATGCCCGGCCCGGTCGACATCGAGGAACTTGCGCGCCAGGACGGCCGCTTCGCGGTCGATGCCTTCGCCTTCGTCGGCGAGGGCCTGCGCCACGCCGCCAAGTGCTCGGGCAAGGATCAGGCCACCGGCAGCGAGCGCCACCTGACCGCGGTCGAACTGGTCGAGGGCGTGCTCGATCTCGCGGCCGAGCGCTACGGCCTGCTCGCGGATCTGGTGCTGCGCTCCTGGGGCCTGACCGGCAGCGGCGACATCGGCAGCATCACTTTCACGCTGATCAGCCACGGCGTGTTCTCCAAGCAGCCCAGCGACCGCCTCGAGGACTTCCTCGCCGGTCCCGACTTCGCCAGCGACCTGGTCGCGCGCTGCCGGACGCGGCTGCTGGCTGGCGCAGGGCGCGCATGAGCGGGAGGCGCGTCCGGAAGTCCATCACCGGAGTCCGGAAGTCCGGAAGTCCGGAAGTCCGGAAGTCTCCTGCTGATGGAGCGCATGCCGTGTACCAGGGTCCTGGAATGCGCGCCGCACCCCGGGACTACGAGACTTCCGGACTTCCGGACTTCCGGACTTCCGGACCGCCGACCCGCCCGGGTCGGCTGTGAAGGAGCTGCTCGACCACCCCTGGGTGCGCGTCCTGCTCCTCGCCACCACCGTGGCGATGTGCAGCTGGGCGCTGCAGGAGACCTCCGCGCTGACGCTGCCGGTGGTGACTGCGCTCGGCGCGGTGCTGCTGCCGGTGGCGATCGGCTTCACCATCGCCTACGTGCTGACTCCAGTCGTCGATGCGCTGACCCGGCGCGGGCTGCCGCGGCCGATCGCGGCCGGCGTGCTGTTCTTCGTGTTCTGCGTGACGGCGGTGCTGGGCGTCTCGCTGGTCGTGCCGACGGTGCTGCGCCAGTCGGCCAACCTCGCCACCCGCCTGTTCCAGGGCGAGTCGTTCACCGACCTCAACCACAACGGGGTGTGGGATCCGGGCGAGCCCTATGTCGATGCCAACGGCAACGGCCGCTACGACGGGCGCGGCATGCTCGACACCCTGGCGAGCCGCGTCGAAGACCTGCAGGAGCGCCTGCGCCGCCTCGCCCGGCTCGACCTCGACGCCCCGGCGCTGGCTTTCCTCGACCTCTACCTCGACGAGACCGTCGCCGAACGCACCCTGATCGACGGGGCGCTCGCCGTCGCGCGCGATGGGCGCGGACCCGAGC
>JACDGQ010000017.1 GCA_013821615.1 Planctomycetota bacterium | reverse complement strand
CTGCAGGGTCGCCTGGGCGGCGCGGTGGCCGGCGCGGTCGATGGCCGGCGGTGGCCCCGCGGGATCGACGTACTTCTCCTGGCAGGACGCGCGCGACAGCGAGTGGTAGCCGCGGCACATCACCGGCCGCCACGCGTAGATCGCGCACTCGCCCGCGGCGCCGAGGAAGCCGCAGGGCAGGCCGGCGGCGAAGTACTCCGCCATGGTGGCGAAGCCGGCGATACGCGCGCTGCGCTGCGCGAGGATGGCGCGCAATTGCTCCAGCCACGGCGCGGGGAAGGTCTCGCGCAGCACGTCCGCCAACGCCAGGGCTTCGGCCGGGGTGACGCTGACCTGCTGGTGGCAGCAGAAGCTGCAGCCGCGCGCGCACTCGTGCAGCGGCCGCGCCGGGCTGAGCGCGGCGACCTCGTCGATCAGCCGCCAGGCATCGGCCGCGACATGCTCGGCGAGCCTGGCGCTGGCGCCCTGGACCAGGGTGTTGGCGATCACCGCGGCGGTGTTCAGTGCCTGCTGGCTCCTGGTGCGCGCGAACAGCTCGCGCAGGGCGGCGTCGAGGTCGCGCGGCGGCGCCGCTTCCGCAGCCAGGCTGGGCAGATCATCGTCGGCCTGGGCATGGTCGCTGGGCATGCGGGTGCATAGCGGCGCGGCGAGGGAAAGCATCGGGGGATCGTTTGGGGGAGGCGCGAGGCACAGGACCCGGAACCCGAAAATCGGAATTGGGGGGTGGGTCGAGGACCACAGGGGTGGGGTTGCCGGTGGTGAGCGCCCAGCGGATGTTGGGCTATTGGAGTTCGGCCGCCGTTCCTACCCTGCAGGCGATATGACCGCAGCCGCCCTCGTCTCAGCCGCCCGCACGCTTTCCAAGGACCTCGCCAAACTGCGCTTCGCAGCACCGGTGGATTATGTCTACGATCCGCTGATCTACGCCTGGGACGTCCATGCGGCCTACCTGCGCAAATTCGGCGAGGGGAAGAAGAAGGTGGTGCTGCTGGGCATGAATCCCGGACCGTTCGGCATGGCCCAGACCGGTGTGCCCTTCGGCGAGATCGCCATGGTACGCGATTGGCTCGGCATCTCCGGTGCGGTCGGAAAGCCCGAGCGCGAGCATCCCCAGCGCCCGATCGAGGGCTTCGCCTGCCCGCGCAGCGAGGTCAGCGGCAAGCGCCTGTGGGGCCTGTTCAAGACGCGCTTCCCTTCTGCCGAGGCCTTTGCCGCCGACCACTTCGTCGCGAACTACTGCCCATTGGTGTTCATGGAGGAGAGCGGCAAGAACTTCACCCCCGACCAGCTGCCGGCGGACGAGCGCGGCGCGGTCGAGGCGCTCTGCGACCGCCACCTGCGCAAGGTGGTCGAGACCCTCGGCCCCGTGGCTGTGGTCGGCATCGGCGGGTTCGCGGTGAAACGCGCAGAGGCCGCCCTCGCCGGCCTGCCGGTGCGCATCGCCCAGGTCCCGCACCCCAGCCCCGCCAACCCGGCCGCCAATCGCGACTGGGCCGGAGCCGCCACCCGCGCCCTGCTCGAGCAGGGGGTGTGGAGCGCTTGACCAGAGGGGAAAAGGGGAAGCAGGAGGGGGAAGGCGTCAGAGAAGAAAGCAGAAGGCAGAGCAGGTAGAGGGAGTAGCGAGGGGCATTTTGAGCCGGCTTAGCTTTGGTGGGGGTACGGGCCATTCGCCCTTCTTCCCTCCGCCCCTCCTGCCTTCCCCTTCTCCCCTCCTGAAAAGCCCTTGCGCTCTGGACGATCGCCATATCCTGCGCCTCCCCACCCACGTACGGGCCCGGTTTTGCCGGTTCTGGACCTCTGGGGGCTGTGCGCTGGAGTCAAGCCCATCCAGCGCACGCGGTGCACCCGCCTCCCGCACGCAGCGATGCGTACGGTCGCGGAAACACCAAAGTTCCAGGGCCAACCGCAGTACCTCGTGCTGGCTCCGATGCCGTCGGAGTGGGAGTAGATTGTGAAAGAAAAGATCAAGATCCGTCTTGAGGCGTATGACCACCGCATCCTGGACAAGGCTGCGCAGGACATCGTCGAGACCGCCAAGCGCACAGGTGCGAAGGTCGCCGGGCCCATCCCGATGCCGACCCACATCGAACGCTTCACCGTCCAGCGGAGCCCGCACATCGACAAGAAGTCGCGTGAGCAGTTCGAGCTCCGCACCCACGCCCGGGTCATCGAGATCATCGAGCCCACGGCCAAGACCAACGATGTGTTCTCGAAGGTCGACGTCCCCGCCGGCGTCGACATCACCATCAAGCAGACGGTGAGATAAGTCATGCCCCTCGCCATCTACGGAACCAAGGTCGGCATGACCCGCGTCTTCGCGGGCGATGTCGCCGTCGCCGTCACCGTCATCGAATGCCTGCCCAACGAGGTCATCGAGGTGAAGGAGGCCGACAAGCACGGCTACGCCGCACTCAAGGTCGCGGTCGGCCCCAAGAAGCGCGTGCTGACCAAGGCGCTCGCCGGCGAGTTCAAGAAGGCCGATGTGGCCCCGCGCCGCTTCCTGCGCGAGATCCCGGTGACCGGCGAGGCCAAGGCCGGCGCCAAGGTCACCGTCGCCGCGCTCGACCTCAAGCGCGACGTCGACATCACCGGCCAGACCAAGGGCTGCGGCTTCACGGGTGTGGTCAAGCGCCACAACTTCGGCGGCCACAAGATGACGCACGGCGCCATGGGTCATCGCACCCCCGGTTCGATCGGCTGCCGCATGGATCCGGGCCGCGTGTTCAAGAACAAGCGCATGGCCGGCCACTACGGCGACGAGCAGATCACCGTCAAGAACCTCCAGATCATCAGCATCGATACCGAGAGCAACCTGGTGGTTGTCAAGGGTGCGATCCCCGGTCCGAATGGCGGCCTGGTCGCCATCAAGCAGCGTTGAGCCAGGGAACCAGGGAAACGCCATGACTGAAATCACCATCTACAACGCCGAGGGCGCCGCCACCGGCACGCTCGAGCTCGATCCCCTCCTGCTCGACAAGGCGGTCCGCCGCGGCCTGCTGAAGGAGGCGCTCATCGCGCACCTCGCGAGCCTGCGCCAGGGCACGCACAAGACCAAGAAGCGCGGCGAAGTCGCCGGCGGCGGCAAGAAGCCGTGGAAGCAGAAGGGCACCGGCCGCGCCCGCCAGGGTTCGACGCGCAGTCCGCAGTGGGTCGGCGGCGGTCACGCCAAGAACGTCACGCCGCGCGACTACAGCGTCCAGCTGCCCGCGCAGCAGCGCCGCATCGCGCTGCTCTCCAGCGTGCGCTACCGCCTCGAAAAGGGCGGCGTGCTCGCGGTCGAAGGCCTCGACAGCATGGCCGCTCCCAGCACCAAGAAGGTCGCCGGCTTCATCGCCAAGATCGGCCTGACCGGCAAGAGCGCGATCATGGTCAGCGAGGGCAACCAGACCAACCTGCACCTGAGCGCGCGCAACCTCGACCGCCTGGTGGTCTCCGAGCGCCGCAACCTGAACGCCGGCTCGGTGCTCCGCCACTCGCGCCTGATCTTCACCAAGGCCTCGCTCGACGCCCTGGTGACCGAGCTCAAGGCGGCCAAGCAGAACAAGGCCAGCGCATGAACCCCTACGACATCATCCGCAAGCCGCGCATCTCCGAGAAGACCGTCCATCTGCAGAACAAGTTCGGCCAGTACACCTTCGAGGTGCACCCGTCGGCGAACAAGACGCAGATCAAGGAAGCCATCAAGTCCCTCTGGAAGGTGGACGTGCTGGCGGTCAACACCCAGAACTACGACGGCAAGCCGCGCCGCATGCGCAACAACAAGCAGCCCGGCGTGACCGCCAGCTGGAAAAAGGCCATCGTGCGCCTCGCCGACGGCCAGAAGATCGAGGGGATCTGACATGGGCTTCCGCAAACTGCACAGCGCCAGCCCCGGTGCGCGCCACGCGACCATCCCGGACTTCGCCGAGATCACCAAGGGCAAGCCCGAGAAGAGCCTCTGCGTCAAGCTCAAGTACCACGCGGGCCGCAATAACAACGGCCGCATCACGGTACGCCACAAGGGCGGCCGTCATCCGCGCCAGTACCGCATGATCGACTTCAAGCGCGAGTACATCGACGTCCCCGGCGTCATCGCGGCGATCGAGTACGATCCCAACCGCAACTGCCGCATCGCCCTGGTCCAGTACAACAACGGCGCCAAGGGCTATATCCTGGCCGCCAAGGACCTCGCGGTCGGCGCCAAGATCCAGAGCTTCAGCGCCGCGGGCGAGCCGGACATCGGCAACGCCATGCAGCTCAAGCACATCCCGCAGGGCCTCAACGTGCACAACGTCGAGCTCCAGCCGGGCAAGGGCGGGCAGCTCGCGCGCTCGGCCGGCAACTTCGCCCGCCTGATGGCGATCGACGGCGACTACGCGATCATCGCGCTGCCTTCGGGCGAGCTGCGCCGCGTCATCGCCACCGCCCGCGCCACCATCGGCGAGGTCGGCAACGCCGACGCCAACGTGCGCAACATCGGCAAGGCTGGCCGCAACCGTTGGAAGGGCGTCCGCCCGACCGTCCGCGGCAACGCCATGAACCCGATCTCGCACCCGCTGGGTGGTGGTGAAGGCCACACCAACGGCGGCCGCCAGCACTGCACGCCGTGGGGCGTGGTCGAGGGCACCAAGACCCGCTCGAAGAAGAACCGTAACAACGTGTTCATCATCCGTCGGCGTGACGGCAAGACCTTTACGCCCGCCAAATAGGACTGACCCATGAGCCGTAGTTCCCGCAAGGGCCCGTATCTGGACATCAAGCTCCTCGGCAAGATCGAGAAGCAGAAGCAGTCCGGCGCCCGTCAGCCGATCAAGACCTGGGCCCGTGCCTGCACGGTGGTCCCCGACTTCATCGGCCACACCTTCTCGGTCCACAACGGGAAGTCGTTCGTCCAGGTGTTCATCACCGACAACATGGTCGGCCACAAACTCGGCGAATTCGCCGTGACCCGCACGTTCCGCGGCCACGGTGGCGAGAAGAAGGCGAAGGAGGCTTGATCATGGCTCTCGAATTCACCGCCCTGCAGCGCAACGCGCGCATCAGCCCCACCAAGGTCCGCCTCTCGGCGGCCCTGATCCGCGGCAAGCGCGTCGAAGACGCCCTCAACCTCCTGCGCTTCCAGCCCCGCCGCGGCTCGGTGGTGGTGCGCAAGGTCCTCGAGAGCGCGGTGGCCAATGCCGCCGCCGTCGGTGGCCTCGACCCGATGGACCTGACCGTGACCGACGCCCGCGTCGACATCGGCTTCACCATCCGCCGCTTCCGCCCGGCCTCGCGTGGTCGCGCCGCCGGCCGCAACAAGAAGTGCAGCCACGTCACCATCGCCGTCGGCAAGGTCTGAGGAACTCATGGGACACAAGATCAATCCCCTCGGCTTCCGCATCGGCATCACCGAGCCCCACCGCTCGACCTGGTACGCCAAGGGCCGCAAGTACAGCAACCTGGTCATCCAGGACTACAAGATCCGCGAGTACCTCAAGGGCCGCTTCGCCGCCGCCGCGATCGAGAAGATCCTGGTCGAGCGCAAGGCCGACCGCATGACCATCACCCTGCACGCCGGCCGTCCGGGTGTGATCATCGGCAAGCGCGGCGCCGAGATCGAGTCGCTGACCAAGGTCCTGGAAGACATCGCCGGCCAGAGCGTCAAGGTCAACATCCAGGAAGTCCGCAAGCCCGACGTCTGCGCCCAGCTGGTCGCCGAGAACGTCGCCGAGCAGCTCGTCCGCCGCGGATCCTTCCGGCGCGCCATGAAGCGCGCGGTCGAGAACGCCATGCGCGAGGGCGCCAAGGGCTGCAACGTCAAGATCTCCGGCCGCCTCGGCGGTGCTGAGATCGCCCGCGTCGAGAACGACATGCAGGGTTCGGTCCCCCTCAACAGCCTCAACACCAAGGTCGACTACGGCTACGCCGTGGCCAAGACCGGTTACGGCGTGATCGGCGTGCGCGTGTGGATCAACCACGGCCGCTACAATGACCTGAAGAAGCAGGAAGGCTAAGTACCATGCCGCTGATCCCAGCCCGCACCAAGTACCGCAAGCCGCACACCCGCGGTTCGCGCATGAACCACACCGCGACGCGCGGCAACAACCTCGCCTTCGGCGACTTCGGCATCCAGGTGCTGCAGAGCGGTTGCATCACCGCGCGCCAGATCGAGGCCGCCCGCGTCGCCGCCGGCCACTATCTCGGCCGCGTCGGCAAGATGTGGCTGCGCATCTTCCCGCACACCCCGGTGACCAAGCACCCCGCCGAGAGCCGCATGGGCTCGGGCAAGGGCGAGGTCGAGTACTGGATGACCCACGTCGACGCCGGCACCGTCATCTTCGAGTTCGCCGGCATCACCCCCGAGCAGGCGCGCGAGACCCTGCGCCGCCAGGCCTTCAAGCTGCCGCTGCGCTCGCGCATGATCACCCGCGACGCCAACGCCTGAACGAGAGCACCATGAAGAAGTCCGCCAAATCCGCGCTGCGCGAGAAGAACGTCGAGGCCCTCCGGGCGCTCGCCAACGAGGGTCGCGAGACCCTGTTCAAGGGCCGCATGGCCGCCGCCACCCAGGGCAAGGGCCTCGGCATCAAGCAGCGCTCGGTGCGCCGCCAGATCGCCCGCATCGAGACCCTCCTGACCGAGAAGGCGAAGGCCAAGTAATGAGCACCGCGACCAGCACCCCCGCCTCCGCCTCCACCAGCGCCCGCGGCGACCGCAAGCGCGTGATCGGCGTCGTCGTGTCGGACAAGATGACCAAGACCCGCGTGGTCGCCGTCACCGAGTTCTACCAGCACCCGCTCTACGGCAAGTTCCTCAAGCGCACCCAGAAGTTCCACGCCCACGACGAGAAGAACGAGGCGAAGGCCGGCGACAAGGTGCTCATCATCGAGACCCGCCCGCTCTCCAAGACCAAGCGCTGGCGCCTGCTGCAGGTGCTCGAGAAGGCCGTCTGAGCAGACCGGCCGTCCAGTCCCCGATCCCATCCCTCCCGAGAGTGATCCCATGATTCAGATGCAGACCTGGTTGGATGTCGCCGACAACAGCGGCGCGAAGAAGGCGATGTGCATCAAGGTGCTCGGCGGCAGCCATCGCCGCTACGCCCGCGTCGGCGACATCATCGTCGTCGCGATCAAGAAGGCCATCCCGACCTCCGAGATCAAGCAGAAGACCGTGACCAAGGCCGTGATCGTCCGCACCGCCGCGCCGATCCGCCGCGAGGACGGCAGCTACGTGCGCTTCGACAACAACGCGGTGGTGCTCATCGACAAGGATGAGAACCCGGTCGGCACGCGCGTCTTCGGGCCCGTGGCCCGCGAGCTGCGCGCCCGCAACTTCATGAAGATCGTCTCCCTGGCTCCCGAAGTCGTCTGAACGGAACCGCGCCATGCCCTCCAAAGTCAAGCTCCCCCTGCCCGCCAAGACCCCCAAGCTGCACGTCCGTACGGGCGACAAGGTGGTGGTCATCAGCGGTGCGAACCGCGGCAAGACCGGCACCGTGATCAAGGTGTTCCCCGCCGAACAGCGCGCGCTGGTCGATGGCGACGCCGCGGTCTACGACACCCGGCACATCAAGGCCAACCCCCAGGCCGGCGTCGAGGGCGGTCGCACCAAGCGCCTGCGCCCGCTGCACGTCAGCAAGCTGGCCCTCCTCGACCCCACCACCAACAAGGCCGCCCGCGTGCGCCGCGAACGCACCGAGCAGGGCGTGGTGCGCGTGGCCAAGAAGTCCGGCCACCGCTTCGCCGTCGCCGGCAAGTGATCCCCAAGACCAACGCGATCCGGACGAAAGACGACAGGAACAGGCCATGACCACCGCTACGCTGCAGAAGTCGATCAAGGAGCTCTACAACGAGCAGCTCCCCGAGGTGCTCAAGAAGCACGGCATCACCAACAAGCTCGCCGGCCCGCGCATCGAGAAGATCTGCCTGAGCATGGGCGTCGGCCGTGCCATCGCCGACGGCCAGATCCTCAACGTGGTCTCCGAGCACCTCACCCTGCTCGCCGGCCAGAAGGCCGCTGTGACCAAGGCGAAAAAGGCGGTCGCCAACTTCCGCAGCCGCATCGGCGTCAAGATCGGTGCGCGCGTCACCCTGCGCGGCGAGCGCATGTGGTCGTTCCTCGACCGCCTGATCCACCTCGCGATCCCGCGCATCAAGGACTTCCGCGGCGTCAGCCCCAAGGGCTTCGACGCCCAGGGCAACTACAACCTCGGGCTGCGCGAGCAGGCGCTGTTCCACGAGATCCAGCTCGAGAAGCTCGAGCACAACCAGGGTCTCAACATCACCGTCGTGATCGCCAACAGCAACGAGGCGATCTCGTTCGACCTGCTCAAGGCCCTCCATATGCCCTTCCGCGACACCGCGGCCGCGAAATAAGCGGAAAGCGAGACTACCATGGCCAAGAAGAGCCTCGTCCACAAGAACAAGCTCCGCATGGAGCTGGTCGACAAGTTCAAGCTTCAGCGCGCCGCCCTGCGCGAGCGCAGCAAGAACCTGACGCTGACCCTCGAGGAGCGCATGGAGGCCCGCGCGGCGCTCAGCATGATGCCCGCGAACAGCTCGCCGACCAAGGTCCGCAACCGCTGCCAGCTGACCGGCCGTACCCGCGCCTACATCCGCAAGTTCGGCGTCTGCCGCAACGCCCTGCGCCTGCTCGCCCATCAGGGCCACCTGCCGGGCGTGACCAAGGCGTCCTGGTAAGTTCGCCCGGACCCTGCTGACACCTTACGAGAAGCACACCATGAGCTGCACCGATCCCATCGCCGACCTGCTGACCGTGATCCGCAACGGTCTCGCCGCCGGCAAGAAGTCCATCACCGTGCCCCACTCCAAGATGAAGATGGGTGTGCTGAAGGTGCTCAAGGACGAGGGCTACATCGGCGTGTTCGAAGCGCTCGAGACCAAGCCCGCGCGCACCATCAAGGTCGCCCTCAAGTACGGCCCCGCCGGCGAGCAGGTGATCACCGAGATCCACAAGGTCAGCACCGCTGGCCGCCGCGAGTACGCCGGCCGCCGCGACCTCAAGCCGATCATCCGCGGCTTCGGCATCTCGATCATCTCGACCTCCCGCGGCATCATCTCCGATCGCGTCGCCCGCCAGCAGAAGCTCGGCGGCGAAGTCCTGTGCATCGTCAAGTAAGCGCCCGCCTCGCGTCAGCCAAGGAACCATCATGAGCCGCATCGGTAAAGCGCCCGTCGAACTGCCCAAGGGCGTCCAAGTCAGCGTCCAGGGCTCTGCCCTGGTCTGCAAGGGCCCCAAAGGATCGCTGAACCTCGCCCTCGGCGAGGGCATCACCGCCAAGGTCGACGGCACCAAGCTCGTCGTCGAACGCGCGGATGACACCAAGCTGCTGCGCGCCCTGCACGGCACCACCCGCGCCCTGATCAACAACGCCGTCGAAGGCGTGACCAAGGGCTTCAGCAAGAAGCTCGAGATCGTCGGCGTCGGCTACAAGGCCATCATCAAGGGCAAGGTGGTGTCGATGGACGTCGGCTTCGCCAACACCATCGAAGTGGCGATCATCGAGGGCGTGACCGTGGTCCTGCCCGACGCCACCCACATCGAGGTCAGCGGCCTGGACAAGCAGGCCGTCGGACAGATGGCCGCCGACATCCGCGCGGCGCGCAAACCTGAGCCCTACAAGGGCAAGGGCGTGCGCTACATCGATGAGGTCGTACGGCGCAAGGCCGGCAAGGCCACCGCCAGCGCGGGCGCCAAGAAGTAATCCGCGTAAAGCCCCGACCAGCAACGCCTAGCAACTCCAAGCAACAAGAGCACGGCCATGGACAAGAACATCTCCAAGTGGAGCGCGATCGCGACCAAGAAGCAGCGCATCCGCAAGAGCGTCTTCGGCACCGCCGAGCGTCCCCGCCTGTCGGTCTACCGCAGCGAGGCGCACTTCTACGGCCAGGTCATCGACGACCTCAAGGGTCACACCCTGCTCGCGGTCAGCACCATCAGCGAGGACCTGCGCGCCAAGGCCGCCGAGCTCAAGCCCATCGAGGCCGCCAAGCTGGTCGGTGAGGCCCTGGCCGAGAAGGCCCTGGCCGCCGGCGTCACCCAGGTGGTGTTCGACCGCAACGGCCGGCGTTATGGCGGCCGCCTCGAGGCCTTCGCCGAGGGTGCGCGCGGCAAGGGTCTGCAATTCTAAGGCTTGCAAACGTCGTTTCATACGTAAGTTTCTCCCCCCGTTTACAAAAGCGCGGATCCGGACAAGACCGGCCGCTCGAGAAGGATTCATCATGCCGAGAAAGATGGGTGGCGCTCCTGGCGGTTCCGGTGGCAAGCCGGGCACTCCCGGAGCCGGCGGTGAAGGTGGCGCTCCGGACCGCGGTCAGCGCCGCGGCGGCCAGGGTCCCGCGCAGCCGCGCGAGCCGCGCTCCAAGCTCTACAGCGAGGACGTCGTCAAGATCAACCGCTGCGCCAAGGTCGTGAAGGGTGGCAAGCGCTTCAGCTTCGCCGCCTTCGTTGTCCTCGGCGACGGCAAGGGCAAGGTCGGCTTCGGCAAGGGCAAGGCGAAGGAAGTCGCCAGCTCGATCGACAAGGCCGTGCGCGACGGCGAGAAGGACGTCAAGCCCTTCCCGATCGTCGGCGGCACCATCCCGCACGAGGTCGAGGGCCGCTACGGCTCGGCCAAGGTCCGCCTCATCCCCGCCGCCGACGGCACGGGCGTCATCGCCGGCCGCAGCGTGCGCGCCGTCCTGCAGAAGGCCGGGGTCCACAACATCCTGACCAAGAGCTACGGCAACCACAACCCGGTCAATCTCATCCGTGCCACGCTCGACGCCCTGTCGCGCCTGCGCACCAAGGATCAGTACCAGGCCTTGAGAGGGGTCCAGCTGTGAGCCTCGACGACATCACCCGCACCGAGACCGGCCGCACCGAGCGCCGGCGCGTCGGCCGCGGCATCGGTTCCGGCCTCGGCAAGACCGGCGGCCGCGGCTACAAGGGCGAAGGCTCGCGCACCGGCGGCAAGAACCGCGGTCCGCTCTTCGAAGGCGGCCAGTTCCCCTTCTGGATGCGCCTGCCCAAGCGCGGCTTCAGCAACTTCAACCACACCCAGCGCTACCAGGCCATTCCCCTCGATCGCGCTCTCGAGCGCATCCCGGGCGATGAGATCACCCTGGCCACCCTGATCCAGGCCGGCCTCATCCACGAGGGCACCCCGGTCAAGCTGGTCAGCGGCGGCGAGAAGGCCTCGCGCAAGGTCGCCATCAACGTCAACCGCGTCACCGCCTCGGTGCGCACTGCCGTCGAAGCCGCTGGCGGCTCCGTCACCGAACTCGACGCGCGCTGATACGGACGACCGACCGGCATGCTCGACAAAGATCTCAACGAGAGCCCAGTCCGCGAGCTGGTCCGGCGTTTCCTCATCACCTTCCTGCTCGGGGTCGTGATGTACCGCCTCGGCGTGTTCATCACCATCCCCGGGGTGGACGCGGCGGTGCTGCAGGGCAAGGTCAAGGGCGCCGGCGACAACAGCGCGCTCTCGCAGATCATCCATTTCGCCGACATGTTCAATGGCGGCGCGATCATGAACTCGTCGATCTTCGGCCTGGGCATCACGCCGTACATCAGCGCCAGCATCATCCTGCAGCTCCTGACCTTCAGCATCCCCGCGCTCAAGTCCCTCCAGAAGGAGGGCGAGTCCGGCCGTCGTAAGATCAACCAGTACACTCGCTACGCGACCCTGCTCATCTGCCTCGTCCAGGCGACCATGGCCGCCGGCGCGCTGGTGCACATCAGCGACAACGGCAATCCGCTGGTGACGATGGAGAACAAGACCCTGTTCATCGCCCAGGCCGCGCTGGTGATCACCACCGGCAGCATGCTGCTGCTGTGGATGTCCGAGCAGATCACCAAGTTCGGCATCGGCAACGGCGTCTCGGTGGTGATCATGGTCGGCATCCTGTCGTCGCTGCCCGCGGCGTTCAGCTCGTTCGAGCCGGATCTGCCCCACTACCTCGGGGTGTTCATCATCAGCATGGTGATCATCGCCGGCATCGTCGTCGTGGTCCAGGCCGTGCGCCGCATCCACCTTGAGCAGCAGCGCCGCATCCAGGGCAACAAGGTCTACGGCGGCGCCCAGACCACCCTGCCGCTCAAGCTCAACCAGGCCAACGTCATCCCGGTGATCTTCGCCTCGCCGATCATGGTGGTGCTGGGTTTCGTCATCGGGCACCTCGCCAAGGACACCGGTTTCGACAGCCTGTTCGCCTACGGCCAGCCGCTTTACCGCTATGTGTTCGCGGCCCTGATCATCGGCTTCACCTACTTCTACATCTCGATCACCTTCGACCTCTTCGACCTGTCGAACCACTTCAAGCAGTCCGGCTTCTTCATCCGCGGCATCAAGCCCGGCAAGAACACCGTCGATTACCTGGCCTACCATCTCAAGCGCATCACCTTCATCGGCGCGATCTTCCTCGCCATCATCGCCGTCCTGCCGGAGGTCCTCGAGACCAACCTGGGGCTGAGCGGGCGCGGTGGTCGCTTCCTGATGGGCGGTACCGGATTGCTGATCGTCGTCGGCGTGTCGCTGGATGTGATGCAGAAGGTGGGAGCCTTCTTCCTCGCCCATCAGTATCGCGGCCTGGGTGGCATCGGTGGCGAAGGCGCAACCGCGCCCGCCAAGAAGAGCACCAGCGGAAAGCGGTTCTGACATGGCCAAGGAAGATGCGATCCGACTGGAGGCCAAGGTGCGCGAAAGCCTGCCCAACGCCCGCTTCAAGGTGGTGCTGCCCAACGGCCACGAGGTCCTGGCGCACATCAGCGGCAAGATCCGCATGAACTACATCCGCATCCTGCCCGGCGACACCGTGACCATCGAGATGTCGCCCTACGATCTCACCCGCGGCCGCATCATCTACCGCGAAGCCTGAACCAGAAGCCCGAAGAAGGAATTCGTCATGAAGGTATCCGCCTCTGTGCGCCGCCGCTGCGAGAACTGCAAGATCGTCCGCCGCAAGGGCCGCGTCCGCATCATCTGCTCCGACCCCAACCACAAGCAGCGCCAGGGCTGAGCGGTTAGCCGGACCAGCACTTTTCAAAGGTAAACCCATGCCTCGTATCCTCGGCGTCGACATCCCCAACAACAAGAAGGTGCCCTACTCGCTGGCGGCCCTGTTCGGCATCGGCCTGGTCCGGGCGAACGTCATCTGCGAGAAGACCGGCGTCGACGTGCACAAGCGCGCCTACCAGCTCAGCGAAGAGGAGCTCGGCAGCATCACGGGGTTCATCGAGTCGAACTACGTGATCGAGGGCAACCTGCGCCGCGAGATCCAGGCGAACGTCGCCCGCTTCAAGGAGATCGGCTGCTACCGCGGCTATCGCCACGCGCGCAACCTGCCTTGCCGCGGCCAGCGCACGCGCACCAACTCGCGCACCCGCAAGGGCAAGAAGAAGACGGTCGCGAACAAGAAGATCCTGCGCAAGTAAGCGCCGGACCGCGCCCGCTCCGCCAACCCGCCCCAGCCCAACGAGAACCCAATGGCCTATAATAAGAAAAAAGTGAAGAAGTCGCTGCGCGCTGGTGTCGTGCACATCAACAGCACCTTCAACAACACCATCGTCACCGTCACCGACCAGAACGGTGAAGTGGCGGCGTGGGAGTCGGCCGGCTCGATCGGCTACAAGGGCAGCAAGAAGAGCACGCCCTTCGCCGCGCAGCTCGCCATGGAGCGCGCCGGCGAGAAGGCCGCCAAACTCGGCCTCAAAGAGGTCGAGGTGCGCGTGCGTGGTCCCGGCTCCGGCCGCGAGAGCGCCATCCGCGCCCTGATCAACTCAGGGATCATCGTCAAGGCCATCACCGACGTGACCCCGCTGCCGCACAACGGCTGCCGTCCCCGGAAGAAGCGCCGCGTTTGAGTCTTCCCGGAAGCCGCCGCGAATGGGCCTAGAGCGCCCACCCTCCGGACCGGTTTCTGCAGGGCGCGCCTGATCCAGGCGCGCCGGCCTCGGTTATCACCACAGACGGTTTTTCCCCGGAGATCCTCATGCGTATTCGCTGGCGCGGCTTCGAACTCCCCACCCGTGTCGAGAAGAGCGATGGCTCGGGCCTGGCGAATTACGCCAAGTTCCACGCCGAGCCCTTCGAGCGCGGCTTCGCCACGACCATCGGCAACAGCCTGCGCCGCGTGCTGCTCTCCAGCATCCAGGGTGCCGCCGTGCGCTCGCTGCGCCTGCAGGGCGCCAACAACGAGTTCACCTCGCTCGACGGCGTGTTCGAGGACGTGACCACCATCATCCTCAACATCAAGCGCCTGCGCCTGCGCCTGCACAGCGACGAGAACGTCGTCATCCGCCTCGAGAAGAGCACCGCCGGCCCCGTGACCGCGGGCGACATCACGCCGCACCAGGACGTCGAGGTCATCAACCCCGAGCTGGTGATCGCGACCCTGACCAAGGACGTGCGCTTCGTGCTCGAACTCGACGTCGGCAGCGGCCGCGGCTTCGTGCCCGCGGAGTCGCAGCGCATCGAGGGCTCGCCGGTCGGCACCATCGCCATCGACTCGATCTACTCCCCGGTGCAGCGCGTGGCCTTCGCAGTCGCGTCGACGCGCCTGGGCAAGCGCACCGACTTCGATGCGCTCGACCTCGAGGTCTGGACCGACGGCTCCATCACCCCGGAGCTGGCCCTGGTCGAGGCGACCAACATCCTGCGCAAGCACCTCAATCCGTTCGTGAAGTACTTCGAGCTCGGTCGCGAGACCGAGGGCGCCGGCGCCAGCGACCTGGTCATCGAAGGCGATGGCGAGCGCACCGCGCTGCTCAGCCGCCAGATCAATGCCCTGGACCTCTCGGTGCGCACCGAGAACGCCCTGCGCGCGGCCAACATCAAGCTCATCGCCGACCTGGTGGTGATGGACGAGGCGGAGGTCGCGGCCATCCGCAACCTCGGCAAGATCGCCTCCAAGGAACTGAAGAAGAAGCTCGCCGACCGCGGTCTCTCCTTCGGCATGCGCCTCGGCACCAAAGCCGAGGTCTGACCGCCTTCTGACCTCTACTGGAATGACGACATGAGACACAAAGTCGACCACCGCAAGCTCGGCCGCACCTCCGAACACCGTCTCGCGCTGATGCGCAACATGGTGTCGTCGCTCTTCGAGCACGGCCGGATCACCACCACCGTGCCCAAGGCCAAGGAGGCCCGGCGCTTCGCGGAGAAGGTGATCACCATCGGCAAGAAGGCCCTGGCTGCGACCGACCCGGCGCAGGCCTTGCACTTCCGCCGCCAGGCGCTCACCGCGCTGCACAGCCGCGATGCGGTCAAGCGCCTCATCGAGAAGGTCGCGCCGACCTACAAGGAGCGCGCGGGTGGCTACACCCGCGTGCTGCGCGCGGGCTTCCGCCTGGGCGACAACGGCGCGATCGCGATCTTCGAACTCGTCTGAGTCCGCTGCTTCAGCAGGTCGAACCGGGTCCCTCTGGGGCCCGGTTTTTCCGTGTCCTGCCGCGTGCCACTCGAGTGCACCCTCTGCCGGAAGGTGCAGGGGCACGAGGGATGCGGGACGTGCGACACGAACCAGGCGACTAGGCTCCATGTCGCTCCCCTGACAGCGCTTCCATGCGAAAGCGGCATCGCTGGGTGGACTGTTTGCTGAATAAGCAGGGATTATCCCTGATATCACTCTAAATTCGGATATTCGCTGACGGAATCCCCGCCGCCGGGCCCGCCTTGACCGACCGCACGCGGGGCGATGATCCCCGTCCCGCTTCACCACCATCCCCTGGATTCCTCCATGCCGCTGATCCCCCTGCGCCCGCTCCTCGACCATGCCGCCGCCAACAACTACGGCGTGGTCGCGCTGAACGTCAACAACATGGAGCAGATCCAGGCGATCATGGAGGCGGCCCGGGCCACGGAGTCGCCCGCGATCATCCAGGCCTCGCGCGGCGCGCGGTCCTACACGAACGACCGCTTCCTCTGGCACCTCATGCAGGCGGCGGCGGAGCTCTACGAGGAGATCCCGGTCGCCCTGCACCTCGATCACGGCAACTCGCCGGAGACGTGCATCTCGGCGATCGA
>JACDGQ010000501.1 GCA_013821615.1 Planctomycetota bacterium | reverse complement strand
CATCATCACCGTGCCCATCACCACATCGGCACCAGGCGCACGCGCGGATAGAAGAAGCGCAGGATCTCGGTGGCGAGGCGGCCCTGCTGGGCCATCTCCCAGGCGCTGATCTGGCTCATGCCCACGCCGTGGCCGTAGCCGAGGGTCTCGATACGGTAGTCCTTGCGCAGCGGATCGTCCTTGGCATCGATCTTCTCGGGACTGCGCGCCGACCACAGCGTCGAGCGGATGCGGCCGTTGCCGATCATGCGCCGGAACCACGCCGCCGGCAGCTCGATCGGATCGCCCAAGGTGTGGTCGATGATCACCGTCTCGACGCGGTTCGACTGCGGGTTGCGCCGGCCGACGCGCAGGTTCTTGGTGTGCCCGATGGGGCGCGCGTCGCCGAGCTGCTTGAAGAGCTTGATCAGGCCGCTGCGGATGTCGGCCGGGCGGATGACGTCGCTGGTGACCCAGTGGGTGCTCAGGTAGCCGAGTTGGTCCGCGCCCGCCTGGCAGTAGGGATCGGCCTGCGCGGGCATGATCTCCGGCGGCAGCGCATGCCCGTAGGCGTCGTGCGCGTCGGGGAACACCGACGCGACGCTGGCGGTGTAGCCACCCGAACTCGCCGAGAAGTACGGCGCGAACGGGAACGAACCGTCGCTCTGGTCGGTATAGGTGATGGTGCCGCGGGTCTCGACCACCGCGCGCGTCACCAGATCGTTGCCGTTGCCGTGGCCGCGGTAGTCCTGATCGTCAACGCCGTCGACGAGGTCGAAGGGCTGGCGGGCGTAGCGCGCCGCCCAGGCGCGCGCGTAGGCATAGCTGCGGCTGACCACGGCCTGGGCCTTGAGCGCCTCGATCGGGAAGCTCGGCGACATCTCGACCGCCACCACGCCGTCGACGTAGGCCTCCATGGGCAGGCAGTCGATGACCATCAGCTGCTTCTCGCTCTTCCACAGGATCTCGGCGCTGCCGCGATAGCGACGGTCGGTCAGGCCGAACACCGGCTGGCTGTCGACGGCCTCGAAGCCGGTCGGCTCGAGGTGGCCGGGCGCGGTCTTGGCGTTCTCGGCGGTGGGGCTGAGCGTGGTAGCTCGCGGCTGCACGCGCACGCGGTTGACGTTCCAGCGCACCTCCTTGCCGCCGCTGCCCCACTCCTTGCTGGACAAGGTCATGCCGTCGGGGCCGTCGACCAGGATGAAGAGCTTGGCGCCGCTGCGCAGGGTCAGGTGCCGCTCGGCATTGTCGGGGTCGTCCGGGGTGACGACGTCGACGTCCTGGAAGATGGTCAGTTCGACCTGCTCCTGGGTGCGGCTGGGCTCGGCGAGCGGATCCTTGCCGGAGCGGTTGCTGAGCAGCACGCGCACTCCCGGATCCTGGCCGGCGCCTTTGGCGTAGCGGCCGAAGACGGCATCGCTGTGCTCCTTGACCAGTCCCTGGATCAGGCTCAGCACGAAATAGGCGAGCAGGCCGAGCAGCATCACCCCGCGCACCCATTTGAAGACCACGTCGGCGTTCATGCGCGCAGCACCGTACGTGGCCCCCGCCATGTGGCTACTGGCAACCCCCGGCGCCGAAGGATGCAGGACGGCGCTCGTCGAGAACGCTCGCGGCGCACTGCAAAAGGCCGACATGCGTCCCGCTCACGGTCCGGATTGCGGGAATTCCCCACATCCCGCCCGCGGGACCGCCCTCCATGCGGGATCGGAAACTGCATATTCCCGCGCGGATCCGCATAGCGGCGGGGGGAATGGTCCTGCGCGTGCGCAGCTCCGCGGCTAGACTGGAGGGACCTCCACCGCTGGACCGCGCCATGCCCTCCGTCTCCGCCCATCGCGCCGCCGTGCGACCCCTGCTCGCCGCGACCCTGCTCGCGCTCGCCCGCCTCGCCGGCGCCGAGGACATGCCGGACCCCCTGCCGCTGAGCAAGATCCCGCCGGCGCCGGTGGTGCCGCCCGCGCAGGGTGTGGCGACCATGACCGTGGCGCCCGGTTTCCGGGTCGAGCTGGTGGCGAGCGAGCCCCTGGTCGACACCCCAGTGGCGCTGGCCTTCGACGGCGACGGCCGGCTGTGGGTGGCCGAGATGTGCGGCTTCATGCCCGACGTCAACGGCACCAACGAGGACAAGCCGATCGGCAGGATCGTGATCCTGGAGGACAGCGATGGCGACGGGAAGATGGACAAAGCCACCACCTTCATGGACGGCTTGGTGCTGCCGCGCGCCATCAGCCTGACCCAGGGCGGCGCGCTGATCGCCGAGCCGCCGACGGTGTGGTTCGCCAAGGATACCGACGGCGACGGCAAGGCCGACGTGAAGACCGCAGCGTTCGCCGGGTACGGCGGCCGCGGTAACATGGAGCACACCGCCAATGGGCTGATGCGCGGCCTCGACAACTGGCTGTACAGCGCCAACCACGTCGCGCGCTATCGTTTCCAGGACGGCACCTGGCTCGCGCAGCCCTCTGCCAACCGCGGCCAGTGGGGCGTCAGTCAGGACGACCTCGGCCGCCTCTACCACAACAACAACAGCGACTGGCTGAGCGGGGACGCGGTGCCGGCCGATTGGTACGGTCGCAATCCGGCGCTGAGCGCCATCAAGGGGCATACCGGCGGCGCCGGCGAGCAGATCATCCACAACCAGGCGGTGTGGACCGGGCGCATGAATCCCGGCGTCAACCGCGGCTACCGCAAGGGTCAGCTGCGCGATGATTTCCGCCTCGCCACCTGCACCGCGGCCTGCGCCCCGTTCGTCTACCGCGGCGCCGCCATGCCTGACTGCGTCGGTGACGTGTTCATCTGCGAACCCTCCGGCAACACCGTGCGCCGCGCCCGCATCACCGATCAGGACGGCCGGCTCACCGGCACCAACGCCTACGATGCCCAGAAGAAGGAGTTCATCACCTCGACCGATGAACGCTTCCGCCCAGTCAACTTCGCCGAGGGCCCCGACGGTGCGCTCTACCTGGCCGACCTCTACCATGGCGTGCTCCAGGACAAGGTCTTCATCACTCCCTATCTGAAGCGCCAGTCGCTGGCGCGCGGCCTGGACAAGCCGCTCGATCTGGGCCGCATCTACCGCATCGTTCCCGACAAGGGCTGGAAGCCGCAGCCGCGGCCGGCGCTGGAGAAGGCCGCGATCCCCGCGCTGGTCGCACATCTCAGCGACGACGGCGGCTGGTGGCGCGACACCGCGCAGCGCCTGGTCGTCGAGCGTGGCGACAAGGCGGCGATACCACTGCTGCAGGCCCTGGCGGTCAACGCCGCGGCCAAGCCGCTCGGGCGCATGCACGCGCTGTGGACGCTCGAGGGTCTCGGCGCCGCCGACGCGCCGACCCTGGCCAAGGCCCTGGCC
>JACDGQ010000500.1 GCA_013821615.1 Planctomycetota bacterium | reverse complement strand
GCTGGGCGCCTCGACCGGGGCGGCGGTGGAGACCGCGCTGGCGCTGGCGCTGGCGTCGCGCTGGGCGGCGGCGTCGTTCGAATTGGCGCGCATGGCGGCGAGTTCGCCGGAGATGCGCTTGGACTCGTCCTCGCGGCGGCGGATCTCATCCTCGGCGGTGATGCGCAGGCGCTCCTGTTCGGCGGCGATCAGGCTGTCCTGCTCGGCCTTGAGGGCGGCGGCCTCGGCGTCGGTCTGCTCCTTGAGCAGGCGCTCGGCCTCGCGCTTGGCGAGCTCGCCGGCGTGCTTGGCGCGCTCGGCGTCCAGGCGCACGTCGTCCTCGCGCTTCTTGGCCTCGGCGTCGGCCTCGAGCTTGCGCTTCTTGGTCTCGAGGCCCTTCTTGGTCGCGATCTTCTTCTTGTGCTTGTCTTCGAACTCTTTGGCGATGATCGGCGTGAACGCCTTGCCGTCGGCGGTCTCGAGACCATCGCAGGCGAGGATGACCGTGACCTCCGTGTCCTTGAGCTCGGTCTCGAGCTTCTTCGGCAGGGGGATCTTGAGATCCTCTTCCACGACCTCGCGCAGGAGGTCGAGGTCGAGGTTGTGTTCGCGGGCCAGCTCGCTCAGCTTCATAGAATCTCGTCTCGCCTGGATCTTCCGTTACGGTGGGATGCTGGATACCGGTGCAGCGCGCCGCCGGGCGCTCATGAGGACTTGGGAGGCTGGCTCTGGGTGCCGTAGCCGCCGTCGGTGAGGAGCGCGGCGTGCACCGCGGCCTCGGTGTCGGCTTTGATCTGGGCCTCGGCCATGGCCAGCTCGCGGGCCTCCTCGTCGGCGGCCTCGCGCTCGGCCTGCAGGCGCCGATCGATGATCTGGTCGCGGTCGTGCTTCTGGTCCTCGGTCAGCAGCTCGTTGGCCTTGGCGATCATCGCCGCGGCCTGCTCGTTGGTGATCGGATGCGCCTCGAGGTTGCTGCACACCCGTTCCGGGGTCTGCGCCGCGAGCACCGCCAGGCTGTCGAGGTGGCTGTCGAGGAAGACCTCGCGCATGAAGTCCTCGAGCAGGCCGGCGCCGATGAGCTGCTGGAGCTCCTCGCTGCCCTTGGCGCGCGCCTGGGACGCGGCCTCCTCGCTCATCACGTCGATCTTGTAGCGGGTCAACCGCGCGCTCAGGCGCACGTTCTGGCCGGCCTTGCCGATCGCCAGCGGCAGCTGGTCCTGGCTGACGACCACGCGCGCGCGGTCGCGGAAGTGGTCGTAGCTGATGCGCAGCACGCGCGCCGGCTTGAGCGAGTTCTCGATGAACTGCGCCGGGTCCTCGGCCCACGGGATGATGTCGATCTTCTCGCCGCCGAGCTCGTCGGTGATCTTGGTGATGCGGCTGCCGCGCATGCCGACGCAGCTGCCGACCGGGTCGATGCGCGGGTCGGTCGAGGCGACCGCGATCTTGGTGCGGCGGCCGGGCTCGCGCACGATGCCCTTGATCTCGATGAGGCCGTCGGCGATCTCGGGGATCTCGGCCTTGAACAGCTCCTTGACAAAGTGGCTGTGGGTGCGCGAGAGCACGATGCGCACGCGCTGACCCTTCTTGCCGACGGTCAGGACGTAGGCGCGGACGACGCTGCCGGGGCGGTAGACCTCGCCGGGGATCTGCTCCTCTTTGGGGAGGATGGCCTCGGCGCGGCTGCCCAGGCTGACGATGATCATGCCGCGCTCTTCGCGCATGACCGTGCCGCTGATGATGGTGTGCTCGCGGGTGGTGAACTCGTCGTACAGCATGTCGCGCTCGCTCTCCTTGAGCGCCTGCACGAAGACCTGCTTGGCGACGTTGGCGACGATGCGCCCGAGCTTCTCGAGGTCGACCGGCTTCTCGTCCTCGAACGCGCGGATCTCGCCGGTGACGCGGTCGATGGTGAGGGAGAATTCGCCGACCGCATCGAAGCGCTTCTGCGCGGCCTGGATCAGGGCGCGCTCGATGTGATCGATGATGATGTTCTTGTCGATGCCGCGCTCGCGCGCGGTGGCGTCGACCAGGCGCATGAATTCAACGAGATTCATGGGCTTCCCCGAGGTGTTGTGCTGGTGCAGCAGAGTGGAGCAGGACGGGCGGATGGGCTGGGTCAGAGATAAAAAAAGCGTGAGCCCAGGGGCCCACGCTCGGTACATCCACCGAATGTGAGGGTGGAACCATAGGATGGCAGGTGGATCGGTCAAGGAATTTGGGGGGCGCTGTGCGGCTGGGCTTTAGAGCCAAGACCCAAGACCCGAGACCGTGGACCATGGTCACGTGCGCGGGCACGAGTGACAGGTGACCCTGAGCCCCGAGCCCTCGGGATCGGACATGCCATGTGCAACGGCGCAGACGCCGGCAACCTGCTTCGGGTATCGAGTCTCGAGTCTCGGGTCTCAGGTCTCAGGTCTCAGTTCGAGCGTCTCCGCCCTCAACGGCTCCCCGCGCCAACCCCTTGGACGGTAGGCATCGCCCGCAGGACAGCGCATCCCAGACCTCGCACATGGCTCTGGCAAAACCCACGCTGTCGCCCAGTCTGCGCGCCTCCGGCGCCGGCTCCTTGAGGGGGTCGCGCAGCTGCTGCACCATGACGCATATGCCCTTCCAGATCGGCCCGCGGGAGCTGCTCCCTAATCAGGAGCTGGCCGGCTGGTTCGCCACCTTCGACCAGGTGCCGTCCACCCATCCGCGGCGCATCGGCCTGACCATCATGCGCTACGGCATGGTCATGGGCCTGGCCAGCCTGTGCCTGGGGCTGGCGATGATGCACATCTGTTTCGCCGTCGCGGTGCTGGGGGCGCTGCTCGCCGCCCCGCCCCTGCACCGCCTGCCCGGCTTCTGGCTGGGCGCGGCCACCGTGGCCTGGGAGACCCTCAGCCTGGGCGTGGGCATCGCCCACCACGAGACCCGGCCCACCGACGGCCTCGGCACGCTGTTCGTCTGGCTGTCGCTGTACATCGCCCAGGCGGCCTTCGCCGACGGCCGCGTGCGGCGCTGGGCGTCGCAGGCCCTGGTCGGGACGATGTGCGTGACCGCGACGGTGGCCCTGCTCCAAGTGGTGATCGGGCTGGGCGGCGGCGGCCCGCTGCGCATCGCTGCGCCACCCGCCGGGGTGCGCTTCGCGCACGGCGCCGGCTTCCTGCCCGATCCCGCCCTGCAGGGTTTCGCGATGGCGATGGCGGCGCTGGTCTTCCTCCACCTGCGCAGCGTCGACGCGACCGCCAGCCGCGAGCGTCTGTGGGGGGGACGTGCGGTGTCGTGGCTGGCGCTGCTGCTGGCCAACGTGCGCGGCGCCTTCCTCGGCACCGCGGTCGCCCTGGCGGTCGGGGCCGCGACGCACGCGCGCTCGCGC
>JACDGQ010000499.1 GCA_013821615.1 Planctomycetota bacterium | reverse complement strand
CGCCAGACGCGCCTGGAAGTGCCAGTCGCCGAGCAGCTCCGCGGCCGGGCGCTGCACGGGTTGCCAGCCGGGCAGGGCCACGCTGATGCTGCCGGCATCGCCGCCGCGACGCAGGGCGGCGGGAAACAGCAACAGGCACGGCGTGCGGCCGCGCACCTGGCCGTCGAGCGCGACCTCGGCGCCCGGCGGCTCGCTCTCGACCAGCAGCGGCAACTGGATTTCGGCGGGCAGCGCGCCGCCGTCGGCGACCAGCGCGCTGGTCACCGTCCACGCGTGGTCGTAACGCTTGGCGGCGATGGCCTGGCGCCAGGCGGCGATCTGTTCGTCGCGGGAATGCTGGAACTGGTGCAACTGGTCGAGGCGCAGGCGCACCTGGATGGCCTGAGGCGCGGCCGCATGGGCGGCGAGGAAGCCCTCGAGCTCGGCCTGGCCGGGACTGGCACCGAGCGCCTTGAAGGCCGTCGCCGCCGCGGCGAGTTGCGCGGTGACCGGAGCGCGCGCGCCGGCGAGCTCATCGCCGAGCGCCCACGCGCCAGCGGACGTCGCCAGCGCGGCGAGCGCGCCGTCCGCCTTGATCAGGTCCTTTCCGGCGAGCGCGGTCCCCTGGGCGATGGCGGCACGCACCTCGGCCTGCCTTGGCGCGAGGCGCGCCACGGCGGTCCTGGCCTCTGCCGCGATCGCCGGCACGCCGACCCCGGCCAGCGCCTGGTAGATGGCCAGCGCCTCGCCGGATGCCCCGGACTTCTCCTTCAGCTTGGCGAGGGTGAGGCGCGCCGGAGCCTCCTGGCTCGCCTTGTCCTGGGATTCGCGCTGGCTGCGCAGCGCGGTCAGGCGGTCGCTGAGCGCCTGGTAGCGGCTGGCGCCGAAGGAGGAGCCGAAGGCGGCGTGGATCGCACCCAGCTGCGCGCTGGCGCCGGGCAGGTCGCCGGCCTCCATCGCCTGCTGGGCGGCGGCGAAGGCGCGCTCGCCGAGGCGGCTGCGCGACAATTCGAGCTGGCCCTGGAGCTCGGCGATCTCGATGCGCGCCTGGCCAGCTCCGGCACTGTGGCCGAGCAGCTGACCGCGCGCCGCGAGATCATCGAGGCGGGCACTCAACGCCAGCATCGGCGGCAGGGCAGCGGCCGGGGGCAGGCGGTCGAGGCTCGGCACCTCGACGGCGGCCAGCGCCACATCGCCGCGCAAGCGGTGCACCTGGACGAACGGCTGCGCCACCAGTCCGCCGACCGCGCTCAGGATCAGGCCGGCGGCCAGGTAGACGGCCGAGACCTTGCGCCAGGTGCGCATGGTGGCGGCGAGGATCTCGCGCAGCCGCGTGGCGCGCGGATCGCTCTCCGGCATGGTGCGCAGCGCAACCTGGTACGCGCTGATCGCGCCGCGGAAGCGCCGCCCGCGGCGCAGCTGGTGGCCGCGCTCGATGGTCTGCTCGGTGTGCGCCGTGCTGGCGCGCGACTCGAGAGTTCGGATGTGCGCCTGCAGGTCGGCGTTGTCGATCTGGAGCTTGGCCAGCTCGCGCCACTCTTTGAGCGCGCCGACGAAATCGCCCTGCTCTTCGAGGGCGCGCGCGCTCTTGACCGAGGCGTCCATGCGCGTGCGCCAGAACGCGGTCCCCTGCTTGCCGTCAACCGCCTGGCGCACCCGCGCCGGGTCGATGATGCGCGAGGTCGCCGGGCTGCCGGCGCGCTGCAGCAGCACGCCGGCGTGCGGGTTCACGCCGCAGAAGATGCACAGACGGTCGGAGACCGCGACGGCGCGCTTGCAGCCCTGGCAGGTCAGGCGCAGCGGGGCCTGGCACGAGGTGCAGGTCTCGGCCTCGCGATGGTTGACCTGCCCGCACTGCACGCAGATCACCACGTCCTCGCTGTCGGGGTCCTTCTCGGCCTTGGCGAAGATGCGCGCCAGCTCGCGGCGCGCATTCTCATCCTTGGGGTCGAGCTCGAGGATCTTCAGGCAGGTGCCGCGCGCGTCCTGGAGCTGGCCCAGCGCAAGGTAGCGCGCCACCACGGTGCGCAGCTCGCTGATCGCCTCCGCCTGGTCGCCGTGTTCGAGCAGGCAGCGCACCAGGATCAGGCGCTGGCGCGGATCCTCGGGGGCGAGCGCCACGGCGCGCAGGCCGGCCGCGACCGCTTCCTCGCTGTGGCCCTCCTCCTCAAGATAGCCGAGGGCGAGCTGCGCGTAGCTGCTGGCCGCCTCGGGGATGTCGCCCAGCTTCTCCAGGCAGTCGGCGAGCCGCACGAAGGTGGTGCGATCCTTGGGCTGGTCGGTGAGGGCGCGCCGGTAGAGGTGCGCGGCGCGGATGTGGTCGCCGTGCTCGGCGAGGTGCCCGGCGTGCGCCAGGACGTCCTCGCGCGACAACACGCTGACCAGACCATCCGCGATGATCTCCGCAATCACGCCGTAGACGTCGAGGCGGGTGGCGACGCTGTCACGCACGATGTCCTCGATGGTGCGCACCGCGTCGATCAGCGGCACCACGGCCGAGCCGGGGTACTCGCGACTGGCGCCGAGCAGGTCGGCCTCGCGTCCCGCGGTCGCGCCCAGCACCACGTCCTCGCGTGCGATCTGCGCGCGCAGCCGACCCCATTCATCCAGGCGGCGCGCCGCCTCCATCAGCATCTGGTTGACACCAAGCTGCAGCGGGCGCTTCTTGAAGTGTTCGACCAGCGCCACCGCCTCGACGTTGCCGGGTGCGGCATCGTGGAATATGAAGTCGGCGTACTCCCAGGTGCAGAGGTTGTAGAGTTCGTCCTCGCTCTGGCGCGCCACCGCCTCGTCGACCTCCTCGGCCTTGATCAGCCCACGCTCGATAAGCGCATCGATCACCACCCGGCTGTCCTTGCCGTCCTTGGTGCTGATCTCCGCCGCCGAGGTCGCGTCGATCTTGCCCTGCAGGATTAGCCGGCGCAGCAGCGCCTGGCGTTCCTCGCCGCTGCGGAAGGCGACGCCGATGATCTCGCCCTCGCTGAACGCCACCTCGCGGCCGGCCTCGGCCGACGCCAGGTGCAGCACGCCCGTGGCGCGGATGCGGTTGATGGTCTGGAAGACCTCGACCAGCGACAGCGTGCTGAGGTTGCCGGCAAAGCCCATGAAGCACCGGGACAGGCGTGGACGGGGAGAGGGCCGCGGGCGGAACCCGGGCCCGGAAGGCCAGTTCAGTGTAACCCATGTCTGGGCGATCCGCTCGCACCGGCCTCGCCGCTGGCGGGATGGTGCGGATGCGGCTAATGTGCCAAGCGTGCCGCGCACCGCCTACCTGTTCTGCCCCGCCTACCCCCTGGCCGACGCCGCCCAGGAGGCCCGCGCCCGGGCCGGGGCGCAGGAGCTGTGCGCGGCGGCCGGGCTGGAGC
>JACDGQ010000498.1 GCA_013821615.1 Planctomycetota bacterium | reverse complement strand
CCGCGGCGCCGGTCCGGGCGTGCGCCGGGCCGCGCACCGTGGCCTCGACCGGTGTCCAGGCGAGCAGGTCGTCGGAGGTCGCGGCGTAGATGTCCGACTCGCCGAAGTACATCCAGTAGCGGCCGTCGATGCGCACCGCGACCAGGTGGTCGCCGTCCTGCCGGCAGACGATCGCGCCGGACTTCGACCAGGCGTCGAGCCAGCGGCCGCCACGTGCCGCGGCGAAGGCCGGGCCGTGCTTGGTCCACGCTACGAGGTCGCGCGAGGTGGCGACGCACAGCCGCGCGCAGACGCCGTCGAAGGCGGTGTAGGTCAGCACGTAGGTGCCATCGTCGCCCGTGACGATGCGCGGGTCCTCGCAGCCACCTTCCCACTCCCAGTGGTGGTACGCATCCTTGTCCGGGAACAGCACCGGCTGCGGCAGGCGGGTGAAGCACAGGCCGTCGTCCGAACACGCCAGGCCGATGCGCGAGGTGCCTGCGTGGCGGCCGACGGTGTCCTCGGCGCGGTAGAGCAGCCAGACCTTGCCGTCCTTGACCACCGCGGCGGGATTGAAGACGTCCTTGGCCTCCCAGGCGACCTCGCCGCGCAGCGGGCAGCGGAAAACGGTGTCGGCGCGCGGCGTCAGGATCGGATTGACGTGGTCCTGACGCACGAACGGGCCGAGACCCCACGGCGGGACCTCCGCCACCAGCGCGGCGCTGGCGGGCGGGCGGGTCGGACGGCTGGTCAGGCCGTCTCCTTGGCCGCATCACCGGCCGGGGTGGCGTAGATGCTGCGCTTGCCCTCGACAACGCTGGCGTCGACCACGAAGCTCTTCTGGAACTTCACGCGCTGCGGCAGGTCGAACATCATGTCGAGCATGACCTCTTCCAGGATCGCGCGCAGGGCGCGCGCGCCGGTCTTGCGCTCCTGGGCGCGCTTGGCGATGGCGCGTAGGGCGTCCTCGCTGAACGTGAGCTCGGCGCCTTCCATCGCGAACAGCGCCTGGTACTGCTTGACCAGGGCGTTCTTGGGCTGGGTCAGGATGCTCATCAGCGCCTCCTCGCTCAGCGGCTGCAGCGCCACCGTCACGGGCAGGCGGCCGATGAATTCGGGGATCATGCCGAAGTTGACCAGGTCCTCGGGGGTGACCTGGGCGAGCAGGCGCTCGTCCTCGCTGAGGTCGGCGCCCTCTTCCGCGCCGGGCTCGGTGCGGAAGCCGACGCGCTTGTCGCCCATGCGGCGGCCGATGATCTCGGGCAGGCCGGAGAAGGCGCCACCGCAGATGAACAGGATGTTCTCGGTGTTGACCTGGATGTACTTCTGCTCGGGGTGCTTGCGCCCGCCGCCCGGCGGGACGTTGGCGACGGTGCCTTCGACGAGCTTGAGCAGGGCCTGCTGCACGCCCTCGCCCGAGACGTCGCGGGTGATCGAGACGTTGCCGCCGGAGCGGCCGATCTTGTCGATCTCGTCGATGTAGACGATGCCCATCTCGGCGCGCGGCACCTCGAAGTTGGCGTTCTGGAGGAGGCGCAGGATGAGGTTCTCGACGTCCTCGCCGACGTAGCCGGCCTCGGTCAGGGTGGTCGCGTCGCCGATGGCGAAGGGCACGTTGAGCAGCTTGGCCAAGCACTTGGCGATCGCGGTCTTGCCGCTGCCGGTGGGTCCCAGCATCAGGATGTTCGACTTCTCGAGCTCGATGCCGCCGCTCTGCGCCCCGCCGGCGAGGTTGGCGCGCAGGCGCTTGTAGTGGTTGTACACCGCCACCGCGATGGTGCGCTTGGCCTGCTCCTGGCCGATGATGTACTGGTCGAGGTGGGCCTTGATCTCGGTCGGCGTGTGGCTCTTGGCGAGCTTGGGCAGGTCGCCGGTGGCGCCCTTCTTGCCGCGCTGGTTGTCGCGCAGCAGGGTCGAGCAGACCTCGACGCACTCGTTGCAGATCGAGACCCCGGGCGGGCCGTTGATGAGGCGGTCGACCTGGTCGCTGGAACGGCCGCAGAAGCTGCAGGTCTCGCTGCCCTTGTCGCCGCCATCCTTGGACTTGTTCTTGATCACCATGGGGCGTCCCTTCGCAATTGACGGCCAGCTGAGGCGGGAGAGGGGGAGAGGGAGCGGCGGGCCATCGAGGTCGGGACCCGCCGCGCCGGCCCGGGTCAGGTCGAGACGGGCTTGGAGACCACGCGGTCGATGAGGCCGTAGGCGCAGGCCTCTTCGGCGCTCATGAAGAAGTCGCGCTCGCTGTCCTTGGTGACCTTCTCGATCGGCTTGCCGGTCTTCTCGGCGAGGATGCGGCCGAGCTCCTTCTTCATGCGGATCAGCTCCTTGGCCTGGATCTCGATGTCGCTGGCCTGGCCCTGGGTGCCGCCCATCGGCTGGTGGATCATGATGCGGCTGTGGGGCAGGGCGAAGCGCTTGCCCTTGGTGCCCGAGGCGAGCAGGAAGGCGCCCATGCTGGCGGCCTGGCCGATGCACACCGTCGCCACATCGCAGGTCAGGTAGGCCATGGTGTCGAAGATCGCGAAGCCGGCGGTCACCGAGCCGCCCGGGCTGTTGATGTACAAGGTGATGTCAGCATCGCGCTTCTGGCTCTGCAGGAAGAGCAGCTGGGCGATCACCACGTTGGCGACGTAGTCGTCGATGACCTCACCGAGGAAGATGATGCGGTCCTTGAGCAGCCGGCTGTAGATGTCGTAGCTGCGCTCGCCGCGGGAATCCTTCTCGATGACATACGGAATGGGCATGCGGTTCCTTGTGCAGGGTCCAGGAGGGCGCGCTTCCGGAGCGCACGGGAAGTGGACGATAGCTGGCATCCCCGTCGGCACAAAGGCCTTTACGGCACGGCTCCGGCACTTGCCGAGGGCTGTTCCGTGTCACCCAGCAGCAAGGGGTTGCATACGCTGCGCGACAAGATCGACGGATATGGGCAATCCATTCCTGGTATCCTGCGTTCACCCTCTGGCCTGGTCCCTGCCCCCCGCCGTCCGCGCCGCCGCCCGCCTCGGAGCCCGCCCATGTTGCGCTTCCTGATCCTGATGCTGATGACCATCGCCATGGCCGCCGCCGAGGAGTCCATGGAGGACGTCCAGAAGCGCACCGACATGGGCAACGCCGATGCGGTCTACGCCTTCGCCGAGTGGTGCGAAGGCCACAACAAGCCGACCCGGGCGCGCCAGCTGTACGGCAAGGTCATCGAGCTGGACAAGGACCACGAGGCGGCGCGCGCCAAAATGGGCCAGGTGCGCGTCGGCGAGCGCTGGGTGGCGGCCAATGGCCCCGCCGGCGCCGGCCACGCCAAGGGCGACCGGCCCGGCAGCACGGCCCCGGAACGCCACGCCGCGGGTCCGGGACCGACCGCGCAGCAGGTC
>JACDGQ010000497.1 GCA_013821615.1 Planctomycetota bacterium | reverse complement strand
GCCGTACCGAGGCGCAGGCCGGCGCCGCGGTGGTCGGCGTGCCGGCCGAGCGCCTGCACTTCCTCGACAGCCCGCTCTACGCGCGCGGCAGCATCGGCGACGACGACCTCGCCGTGCACCAGCAGCTGCTCGACCGCTTGCGCCCGCACCAGATCTACGCCGCTGGCGACCTCGCCGATCCCAACGGCACGCACCGCCGCTGCCTGATCGCGCTGCGCGCCGCCCTGCGTGCCTGCGCCAGCGCCGACTGGTGGGCGACGTGCAGCTGCTGGCTGTACCGCAGCGTCTGGGACGAGTACGAGCTCGACCAGGTCGACCGCCTGGTGCCGCTGTCGCCCGGCGACGTGCTGCGCAAGCGCCGCGCCGTGCTCGCCCACCAGTCTCAACGCGATGGCGCGCTGTTCCCCGGCGAGGACGCGCGCGAGTTCTGGCAGCGCGCCGAGGAGCGCAACGCCGCCCTGGCCGCGCGCCTCGACCGCCTCGGCCTGGCCCAGTACGCCGCGCTCGAGGCCTTCGTGCGCTGGCAGCCGCTGGAAGACGCGTGGCTGGCGTGATCGCGCCGTGACCTGCGCGGTGGCGGTGATCCTGGCGCGCGGCCTGGGTACGCGCATGCGCGCGCCCGGGGCCGCGCTCGATGCGCGCGCGGCCGCGATCGCCGATACCGGCGTCAAGGCGCTGATCCCGATCGGCCGGCCCTTCCTCGACCACGTGCTGCACGATCTCGCCGAGGCCGGCGTGCGCGAGGCCGTGCTGGTGATCGGGCCGGAACACCACGATCTGCGCACCTATTATGGCGCGCTGCCGACCACGCGCCTGCGTGTGGTGTTCGCCGTCCAGCAACAGCCGCGCGGCACCGCCGACGCGGTGATGGCCGCGCGGGACGCGGTCGCCGGCCGCCCGTTCCTGGTGCTCAACAGCGACAACCTCTATCCGGCCGCGGCGCTGCGCCCACTCGCCGCGCTCGCCGGCCCCGGCCTGGTCGGCTTCCGCCGTTCAGGCCTGCTCGCCGGCAACATCCCCGCCGAGCGCGTCGCGCGCTTCGCCGCGATCAGCACCGCCACGGACGGCACACTCGCGCGCATCGTCGAAAAACCTGCTGAGGCCGAACTCGCCGCCCTCGGCGCCGATCCGCTGCTGAGCATGAACTGCTGGGCTTTCGACGAACGCATCTTCGCCGCCTGCGCCGCCACTCCACCCAGCCCGCGCGGCGAGCTCGAACTGCCCGACGCCGTGCTGCGCTCGATGCGCGCCGGCGTCACTTACCACGTCATCGAGCGCGGCGAGGCGGTGCTCGACCTGTCCAGCCGCGACGACATCGCCGCGGTGCGCGCCGCCCTCGCGGGGCACGCCGTCCACTTGTAATAACCGCTGAACGGCGATTTTTTACGGTTCCTCGTCGTCCGAGGTGGAAACTTTCCGTCCATCGCGGGGAGAGCGAAACCTGATCGCACAAGAGGAACGGAGAAACGGAGGAAGAAAGGGAGCCAGTGAAAAAAGCGAAATCGGAAAGAACGTCATCGCCATCTCTTGGCCGTCCTCCGTTCCTCCGTTCCTCTTGTTCGATCCTGCCTTTCCTTCTCCCCCTTGGCGGCTAAGAGTTCCTGGGCTCGCTCACCACACGTTCCACCCGCCAATTCATTCGCCCGGTGACGTCCGCGCCTTGCTCGGCGGCGCGCCGTGGGCGCGTTTCCACGCCCGCGCGAAGGTGTCGGCGCTGGGGAAACCGCAGCGCTCGGCGACGGTGGCGACGCTCAGGCCGTTCTTGAGCAGGCCCTCGGCCAGCCACAGGCGCGCGGTGGCGATGGCGCCCTTGGGCGGCACGCCGTAGCCCTCGGCGAAGATGCGGTAGGCCTGCGCGCGCGACAGGCCGCTGGCGCGCACCAGGTCTTCGACCGCGACGCCGCGGTGCAGGTTGGACCACAGCCGCGCGATCATGCGCTGCAGCGCAGGATTGGCGAAGGGCAGGTCGTCGACCGACTCGCCGAGCACCTGGCGCACCAGCTCGACGAAGCCGCTGCGCCGGCCGGCGTCGTCAGCCGCGGCGAGCGCGGCTTCCATCAGGCGGCGGCTGGGCTGGCTGGGCAGGCGGCCGCGCCACTCGCGGTCCTGGTCGCCGATCAACACGTCGCTGCAGGTCGGCAGGAAACCCTGGCCGAACCACACGCTGCCGCGGCGCAGGCCCTCATGGCGGTGCCAGATGCCCGGGCCGATGAGCAGCCCCTGGCCGGGCTGCAGGTCCATGGTGCGCCCGGGCGAGACGATGCGCACCACGCCTTCGAGGCACACCACCGAGGTCGGCGTGGCGTGCAGGTGCCCGTCACCGGTCAGCGGCGGCGGCGGGCCGTCCTGCCACACCTCGACCCGCGACAGCTTCCCGGGAAGGTCGTCGATGAGCCGCCACCAGTGCCTGAAGGTCGGGTCCATGTAACCTGCAATATGTCTCATACATGCCGGACTTACAACCGTTGATGTCCAGCCTCGGCCGGGCGGACGCGGCGTGTGCTCCGTACCATCTCCCGCATGCGACTCCCGACCCCGCCTCCGTCCCGCTGCGGCCAGCCATGATCGCCACCGCCACCGATCTCGCGCTGGTGCGCCCGCTCGGCCTGAGTGACGAGCGCGCGGGCCAGGCCGCCGCCCTGTTCGCCCAGGCACGTCATCAGCTCGGCGCCGAGCCGGCCTGGGCGTGGTGGGTGCCCGGCCGTATCGAGGTGCTGGGCAAGCACACCGACTACGCCGGTGGCCAGGTGCTGAACTGCGCCGCGGACGTCGGCCTGCTGGTGGTCGCGCGACCGCGCAGCGACGCCGTGGTACGTGTGCGCAGCCAGGGCCACGAGGTCGCCATCCCGCTGGTCGCCGATGCCCATGGCGCCCCGGGCATGGCCACCTACGTCGCCGCGGTGGCGCGGCGCCTGGCCCGCCACTTCCCGGGCGTGGAGCGCGGCGTGGACATCGGCATCGCCGCCAACCTGCCGGCGGCCTCGGGCATGAGCTCGTCCTCGGCCCTGGTCATCGCCGTGCACCTCGGGGTGGCCGCGGCCAACCTCCTGGAGGCGCGCGCGGATTTCTGCGCCGCCCTGGGCCGCGACGACGAGCTGGTCCCCTACCTGGGCTGCCACGAGAGCGGTGCGGGTTGCGCCGGCTTCCCGGGCGAAGCCGGGGTCGGCACCAGCGGCGGCTCGCAGGACCATGCCGCCATCCTGCTGTCGCGCGCCGGCCGGCTGAACCAGTGGTCGTTCGCGCCCTTCCACCGCCTGGGCACGGTGGCGTGGCCCGCACATCTGGAGCTGGCGGTTGCGGTCAGCGGCGTCCTCGCCGAGAAGAGCGCCGCCGCGCGCACCGCCTTCAAC
>JACDGQ010000496.1 GCA_013821615.1 Planctomycetota bacterium | reverse complement strand
ACGCGGCACAGCGCCACGCCAACGACCGCCTGCGCATCGTCCGCGCGCTCGAGGTGCACGCGCTCACCGGCCAGGCGTATTCCAGCTTCCACACCACCGCCGGCGTGCGCCGCCCCGATCTGCACGCCCTGCTCATCGGCCTGCGCTGGCCGCGGCCCGTCCTCCACGCGCGCATCGACGCGCGCGCCGAGCGCATGTTCGCCGCCGGCCTGGTCGACGAGGTGCGCGCGCTCGGCCCACGTCTCAGCCCCGAGGCGCGCCAGGCGGTCGGCTACAAGGAAGTGCTCGCCCATCTCGCCGGCGAGTACGACCTCGCCCACGCCCTCGCCCTGGTGCAGCGCAACTCGCGGCGCCTGGCCAAGCACCAGGAGACGTGGTATCGCGGGTGGGCGGACATCCGCTGGATCGACGGTGATGCGCCGGACCTGGTCGCGCAGGCGGAGGCGCTGGTGCGCGCGGAGTTTCCGGGGCTCGCGCGCTTCCACACCGTGCCCTGAAGCCTCGCACGGGCTGGCGCTCGAGCCTCGAGATTCCCGGCTCCCTAAAAAAACAAAAAAGGCACCACCCTCTGGGCGGCACCTCGTCACTATCACTATCACTTTCGCTAACGCATCTCGCGCCCCGCGCACACCACCATATTCACATCAGTTCCCGCATCCGGGGCCGAATTCGCGGATTCAAGATCCATCCCAAACACGCCGATCGCGAGGGGCGGGGGAGGCATCCGGGACACCCCGTTTCCTTCCCTCCGGTACGACGCCGCCCGCACAGGCGGCGCCGCATTTCCCGTTTGTCGCCCCCGTCACCCCTCGCGATCATTGTGGAAAAGAGCGGTCAAGAAACATCGGCATCCGTCACCGCTGGTGCGACCCGGCGCATGGCCGGGCCCGGGCTTCCCGCGGATGCCTTTCCGCGCCCGTGGGCGCTGGAAAAGATCCGTTGGTCTCAGCCACTGAACCGGCCACGCCGGCGCGCTCCGAAGAGCAGGGCGGAGCGGCTCCAGCGGAACAGCCATTGCACGATCAATCGCGAGTCCTGGAAGTGGCAGGCCGGATCATGCACCAGGGTGTGCGCGATGCGGTCGGTCAGGATGTAGCGATGGATGAGCACGACGACCATGCCGAGTCTGATTGCACCGGGCATGCCAAGCTCAATTGCGGCACTTACGCAGAAAACCCGGGCATCGCCCGGGTTTTCTGCTGAACCACGCAGCAGTGCTCTGCCGCCTCAGCCGTTCTTCGCAGCAAATTCGCGCATGTGGGCCGCCAGGGCCTGGGCGCCCTCCAGCGGCAGGGCATTGTAGATCGACGCGCGGATGCCGCCGACCGTGCGGTAGCCTTTCAGCGCCACCATCTGCTTCTTGGCCGCCTCCTTGATGAAGACGTCGGTGATCTCTTCGTTGGGCAGGCGGAAGGTCACATTCATGCGGCTGCGCTGCTCGGTGACCGCGACGGTCGCCTTGTAGTAGCCGTTCGAGGCGTCGATGGCGTCATAGATGAGCTTGGCCTTGGCCTCGTTGACCTTCTCCACCGCGGCCAGGCCGCCCTGCTTCTCGAGCCAGCGGAAGGTCTCGAGCAGGATGTAGATGCCGAAGGTCGGCGGGGTGTTGATCATGCTCTTGGCTTCGGCCTGCTTCTGGAAGTTGAACAGCCCGGGCACGCTCTTGGGGATGCGCGGGTAGAGGTCCTTGCGCACGATCGCCACCACCACGCCGGCGGGGCCGAGGTTCTTCTGCGCGCCAGCGTAGACCAGCGCGGCATCCTGCACCGGGTGCGGCCGCGACATGAACTCGCTGGAGGCGTCGACCACCAGGTTGGCGTGCGTCGGCCACTGCGGCAGGCGGTGGCCGTGCACGGTCTCGTTCGAGCAGACGTGGAAGTACGCGGCTTCCGGCGTCAGCTTCCACTCCGCCGGCAGCGCGCTGCGGTCGAAGTTGGTGGCTTCCGAGGTGGCGACGATGTTCACCTTGGCGCCGGCGGCCTGCGCGGCCTTGGCGGCCTTCTGGCTCCACTCGCCCGAGACCAGGTAGTCCACCGGGCCGCTCGCGAAGTTCTGCGCGATGGTGGTGAAGAGCTGGGTGGCGCCGCCCTGCAGGAAGAGCACGTCGTGGGTGTCGCCGACGCCAAGCAGGCTGCGCGTGCGGGCGATGGCCTCGTCGATGACGCCGTCGAACTCCTTGCCGCGATGGCTGCACTCGGCGATGCCGAAGCCCTTGCCCTGGTAGTCGATGAGGGCCTTGGCGGAGTTCTCGAGCACCTCGAGGGGCAGCATGGCGGGACCGGCGCTGAAGTTGAAGACGCGGGGCATGGGGCACTCCACAAGGTTGATGGCACGGACGTGAGCGGTCAGTGTGGGCTGGACGTATCATCTGCCAACGAAAGCCATCGCCCATGCGGCATCTACGGGGCTAATGGAGTCGGACTCATTGCATTTTTGCATGGATGGATGAACCTTCGGTACCTGAGGCACATATGACCAAGCGCCCGAGCAAGGAAGAGCAGATCCGCGAGGCCGCCCTGGCCGACATGAAGCGGCAGATGGCCCTGGAGAAGTTCCAGCAGGAACGCCCGCAGTACTGGCTGCAGTCCGAGCGCGTCGGCAAGATCATCGAGATCCAGAGCCAGCTCGAGGGCGACGTCTTCCCCGAGGGCTCGTGCTTCCTCCATGCCAGCACCGTCGGCTTCCAGACCTTCTGCCTGAAGCGCATCCTCGGCCTCGACCTCGACACCTGCCAGCTCACCGCCGAGATCTACGGCGACGAGGAACTGGAGGGCGGCGTGGTCGTGCTGCCCCTCGAGTCGGTGGAGTGGTTCGGCTTCCCGGCCAACGCCGTGCCGACCGGCATCCACTTCCAGGGCTTCACCAACCACTTGGCGCGCAGCGAATCCAAGGTCGAGACCCCGGTGGTGATCGGCGGCGAGCACATCCCCGCCGCCCACCTCGACCTGGTGCCGCATCCCGCGCCCAAGCCGCACGACCCGGCGCATGCGGCGAAGAAGCCGCCCGAGAAGAAGTAGGTTCGCGCCTCGCGGCTCGCCTCTCGCGTCTAGGGTCTCGCGTCTAGGGTCTCGCGTCTCGCGTCTCGCTTCCCGCAGCCCGCACCGCCTCCCAATCCAGCCCGTGCGTCGCGAGATATTTCGCCAGCCGGTCCGCATCGTTGGTGGTGCGCTTGCGCGTGCGCGACACCGCGAACAGCTCGCGCCCGGCCTCTGAGAGCGAACGCGCGCGGCGGCAGGCGCGGATGACCTCGGCGAGCTGCACGCGGTCGAAGCGGTCGAGCGTGCCAGCGCGCGCGCCCAGCACCTCCTCCAGCGCATCGCCGTCGCCGGCGTCCGCGGGACGCCGCCACAG
>JACDGQ010000495.1 GCA_013821615.1 Planctomycetota bacterium | reverse complement strand
GTCGCCGCCGCCGCCGCGGCGCGCCACGCCCCCGGCGAACTCGCCGCGCAGGCGGCGCGCGAGCGCCAGGTGGAGCGCAAGGCGCGATTGGCCGAGACCAAGGCCTGAGGCGGGGGTCGAGGCCCCGCCGAGCCAGGCTTGCAGCTCCAGCCGCTGCAGGTATTACTTAAGGTATTACCGGAGCCAGGCCATGCCCACCCTCACCACCAAGAGCCAGGTGACCATCCCCAAGGCCGTGCGCGAACGGCTCGGCATCGGCCCGGGTGCGGAGGTCGAGTTCGTGGTGGTCGGCGACCACGTCGAGGTCCGTCCCGCGGCGCGGCCGTCCCCGCAGGCACTCGGCCAGCACCTCTTCGGTCGCCACGGCTCCGGACATGGCCGGCTGAGCAGCGAGCGCAAGGCCATCCTCAAGGAGCGCCTGCGTGCCCAGCACCGTGCTCGTCGATAGCGGCCCCCTGATCGCCCTCTTCGACCGCGACGACCACCACCACCGGCGTGCCCTGAAGTGGATGCGCGCGAACCAAGCAGCCCTGGCCACCAACACCGCGGTGCTGACCGAGGTCTGCCACCTGCTCGCCGCCGGCGGCATCCCTGCAGGCGACTTCCTCGGTTGGGCCGAGCAGGCGCTCGACATCGACGACCGCACCGGCGGCGACCTGCCGCGCATCCGCGCCATCCTGGCCGCCTACCACGATCTGCCCGCGGACTTCGCCGACGCCAGCCTGGTCGCCCTCGCCGAGCGCCGCAGCTGCTTCACCGTGGCCACGGTGGACCGGGACTTCACGGTCTACCGCTCGGCCACCCGCCGCCATTTCCGCAACGTCTTCCCGCTCACCTGACCCGTCAGACGAGCTCGGCCTGCGCGCGCAGCGCGGCTCAGGCCTCGAGATTCGCGTGCCTGGTCAACGCCGCGCGCGGATCCTGACCCAGCTCCTTGAAGCGGCGCAGGATCATGCTTTCGAGCAGCACGAAGCAGGCCTGCTCGAAGAGGCTGCCGGCGGTCTGGCGGGTGTGGTGCGCGCCCTGGTCGCCGATCACGCCGCGCTTGTGCGGCGCGGGCAGCTCGACCAGGGCCGAGGCGAGTTGACCCAGCGGCGAGAGCCGGCTGCCGACCAGAGCGGCTACGGCGGAGCCGAGCTTGGCCGCTTCCATCGCGGCGCCCAGGCTGGTCGCGGTCGAGCCGGAACCCGACATCACCAGCAGCAGGTCGCCGGGACCGATCGGCGGGGTCGAAGCCTCGCCCACGTAGTAGGCGGTCTGGCCGAGGTGGTTCAGGCGCATGATGAAGCCGCGCAGCACGAAACCGGAACGGCCGGTGGCGAAGCCGAAGACGCGCGGGGCGGCGACGATCTGGCTGTAGATGTGCTCGACCTCGTCATCGCGGACCTGCTCGAGCAGGCCGGCGACCTCGGCGAGGATCTCTCGACAGGCGCTCTGCATGCGCGCCAGCATGGAGACCCCGCACCCGGGTGAAGGGGGAAAGATCCGGCGGGCTCCGGGACCCGAGGTCCGGGACAGCCGATAAAACAGGAGGCGCGGAGCCGCGGAGATCGGAGGAGGACGGCCGACAGAGAGCTCGACTCTCTCCTGGAAATTGTGCCAAGGCATTCCCCTCCCCTCATCTCCCCTCCGCGTCTCCGCGCCTCCTGTTCAATCGGTTGTCGGCTGTCGGGTGCGGGTTTTCTGGTGTCGGGTGTCGGTTGTCGGTCCTTGGTCGTCCGCTGCGGGCGGAGTCGAGGCTCAGCCGACCTCCCGCGTCACCCCTCCCCGACCCTTCCGGGGGGCGAAAGGGCCGGTAGGGTCCGACGTCCCCAGCTCCCTGGAGCCTCCATGACCGCGTCCGCCGCCGTCCCCGCCACCGCCTACGCCGATGCCGCCCAGCCGCTGCGCCTGGTCGAGGCCGAGATCGCCAAGATCCTGGTCGGTCAGCGCGATCTCGTGCGCCGCCTGCTGATCGGCCTGCTCACCGACTCGCACCTGCTGCTCGAGGGCGTGCCCGGCCTGGCCAAGACCACGGTGGTCAAAACCCTGGCGCGCGCCCTGTCGGCGAAGTTCAGCCGCATCCAGTTCACCCCCGACCTGTTGCCCGCCGACATCGTCGGCACGCGCATCTACGCCGGCGGCCAGTTCACCACCCGGCTCGGCCCGGTGTTCGCGCAGATCGTCCTCGCCGACGAGATCAACCGCGCCCCGGCCAAGGTCCAGTCGGCGCTGCTCGAGGCGATGCAGGAACGCCAGGTGACGATCGGCGACGAGACCTTCCCGCTGCCGCGCCCGTTCCTGGTCCTGGCCACCCAGAACCCGCTCGAGCAGGAGGGCACCTACCCGCTGCCCGAGGCGCAGACCGACCGCTTCCTGATGAAGGTGCGCGTCGACTACCCGAGCGCCGCCGACGAGCGTACCGTGCTCGACCGCGCGCTGTCGCGCGAGGTACCCGAAATCCACCAGGTGCTGACCATGGAGGCGCTCGCCCACGCTCAGCGGATGATGGACGCGGTACACATGGACGAACGCCTCAAGGACTACTGCGTCAGCCTGGTGCGCGCCACCCGCGACCCCAAGGGCGCGGGCATCGCCAGCCTGGCGGGCATGATCGACGTGCCGGCCAGCCCGCGCGCGACCATCGCGTTGGCGGTCGGCGCGCGCGCCCAGGCCTTCCTCGAGGGCCGCGGCTTCGTGACACCGCAGGACGTCAAGACCATCGCACCCGACGTGCTGCGCCACCGCATCCACCCCAGTTACGAGGCGGAGGCGGAATCGCTGAGCAGCGATGTGCTGGTGCAACGCCTGCTCGAACACGTCCAGGTGCCCTGAGCGCGCCATGGCCGCCACGCCGCCGGTCCAGGACGGACTCGCCGAGATCCTCCGCCAGGTGAAGAGGATCGAGATCCGCACGTCGCGACTGGTCTCGGGGCTGGCGGCCGGTCCGTATCGTTCGGCGTTCCGCGGCCAGGGCATGGCGTTCGAGGAGGTCCGCGAGTATTCCCCCGGCGACGACGTGCGCAGCATCGACTGGAACGTGACGGCGCGCGCCGGCGCGCCCTACGTCAAGGTCTTCCGCGAGGAGCGCGAACTGACCGTGTTCCTGCTCGTCGACGTCAGCGGCTCGATGCGCTTCGGCGCCATCCCCAGGGTCAGCCCGCGCGCCAAGCTCGCGCTCGCCGCCGAGGCCGCGGCGGTGGTCGCGGTCTCGGCGCTGAAGAACAACGATCGCATCGGGCTGGTCACGTTCAGCGACCGCACCGAGGTCCACCTCGCCGCGCGCAAGGGCCGCAGCCACGTGGCGCGCCTGCTGCGCGAGGTGCTGGCCTCGCGCGCCGGCACCCGCCCCACCGACCTCGCGCACGCCCTCGACGAGCTGGTG
>JACDGQ010000016.1 GCA_013821615.1 Planctomycetota bacterium | reverse complement strand
GGCTACGGCGGCGGCTCGGGCGGCGGCGGCGGCGGCGGCGGGTACGGCGGTGGCCGTCGCGATCGCTGAATCTGTCTGACGTCCGCCACGCGGCGGATGCATGCACCAATCGTTGGCGGGGACATCCCCGCCAACGATTTTTTTTGAGCAGTCGACATGCTCGGGAGCCGTGGTCGGAGTTCGAGCGGATCCTGACTGCGCAGCCCCGGGCAGGGGACCGCGCGTATCGGGATCGACCACGACCTCGAGACACCCACGGCGCGCCGCTACGGCCCGCCCACCAGCCGACTCTCCCTGGCCTCCAACCGGGTGCCGTCCTCAAGGACCACCGCCTGCGCGCCGAAATTCGCCCACACCGTGGTCCCGTCGGCGAAGCGGCTGCGCTGCAGGGTGTGGTCGGCGTTCAGGAAGGCGTGGTCGAGCATCTCCAGCCAGCCGGTGCGGCGCGCGGTCTCGCCGCCGCGCTGATAGCTGCGCAGGTAGCGCGCGCGGTCGCGGTCCCAACGCTGGCGGTCGGTGACGAAGACCGGTGGGGTGCCGTAGAGGGCGTTGAGCAGATCGCGCTCGTCCCACGCCTCGGGCACGCGGTTCGAGGCGTCCCCCCAGTACCAGTACGAGACCAGGCAATCGTGGTAGACCAGTTCGACGAGCGGGATGCGGTAGAACGGCCCGACCTGGAAGCGCAGGAAATCCTCCTGCGGTTTGCGGTAGCTGAACAGGTCGTAACCGGAATCCGGCAGACGGTAGGGGCCCAGACTCATCATGCCTTCGAAGTAGTGGACCACCGGCGCCGCGAGATCCATGCCGGTCTCGCTGCCGCAAACCAGGTGGAATTCGCCGGAGATCGCGCGCAGCTGCGCGACCTTCCAGACGCGGTCATCGCTGCGCGACTCGGGGTGGCGGGGGCTCCAGCACTCGCGCAGCGGCGAGGCGGTGGTGGTGTCGAGGAAGCGCGCGCCGTAGGAGTGGTTGGCCAGGTCGGCGGCGACCTTGGTGCGCAGACGGGCCAGGCCCGGGTGCGAGCAGATCACGCCGCCCGGGTACTCGCGGCCGTTCTCCCGTAGCACCCAGCCCTGCATCGGGGTCCCGTCCGGGAGCAGCACCAGATCGTCAGGCCAGCCGTCCTTGGTCGCCCACGCGATCGGCGTCTCCGGCGCGTAGACGTCCTGGTAGATGTCGTAGCGCCCGGGCAGGAAACCGAGCTCGCGGATCGCCTTCACCGCCTCGGGTTTCGCCTCCACCGACCACAGCACCTGGGTGATGCCCGCGTCCCTGATCTCGCGCGCCGCAACTTCGGGATGCGGGTCCGCCGTCCAGCTCGCGCCCTCCTGCCACCACCACAGGTCGACGGCGCCGACCAGCTGGGCAACCTGCGGCACGGTCTTCGCCTTCTCGCGCAACGTCACCACGCGGCCATCGCGCTGCGCCCAGGCGCGGTAGGCCTTGGCGATGCCGACGTATCCCCGGGCCGCCAGCGGCAGCAGCCGCACCATGCGCGTATAACCCCACTGGCCGCGCGAGGGCTGCCAGCGGATGCTCCACGTCGAGCCCGCGCCGCTCTGCGGCGGCACGAAGACGGCCACGGCGTCGTCCTGGGTCTCGACCAGGGCGAGCAGGCCATGCTCGCCGGACACCAGGCCGAGGAAGGGCATGCACAGGCCGTGACCGCCGTAGAAGACCAGCGGCCCGGTGGTGAAGCGGGGATCGGTCGCCGGCACCAGCAGACCTTCGTTGAGCGGCACGACCCAGGCGTCACCGGCGCGGGAACTCAATGATCCCGGGAAGTCCACCTCATCGTCCATGGCGCCACTACCGGTGAGCGCGCAGCGCACGCTGGCGTCCGCCTCGACCGTGAAGTCCGCCCTCAGGTCACCGCCACCAGCGTCGCGCAGCGCGATGCGCATGGCGTCGGGCGCCGTGACCGCGCCGCTGATCGGCAGCGCGTCGCCCAGGCCGCCGATCTGCCAAGCCTGCCCATCTGCTGCGGTGAGCGTGAGCAGCCGCTGCGCCGCGGACCACTCCAGGCTGGTGCCCGCCGCCGCGATGCGCAGCGGCTGTGCCGGCAGATCCCAATGCGGCGCAGCGGCGACGCGCACCAGCTCCAGCCCGCTCAGACCAGCGGTCAGGGCGCCGCGGCCGGTCACGCGGAAGGTCATGGCGGTCGCTCCGTCGGGCACCGCAAAGCGGCCGGCCACGCGCTGCCACGCGTGCACGCCGGCGCTGGTCCGCCGGCCCTTCTCCCACGTGATGACCCCGCCCGCGGCGTCGCGGACGACCACCGAAAGGTGCAGTTCGCCCGCCCCCTCCACGCCACGCACCCAGCCGGCGAGCGCGTAGACCTCGCCCGGCTGCACGGTGAGCGGATGCTTCTGCTCAAGAGCCCATTCGCCGGCGCCGGTGATGGCGACGTGCAGCCCCGCGCCGCCGTCGTGACCCGCATTCGACGTTGGCTGGACCGCGCCCGCACCGCTCTCGCGCGTCCATAGCGACGACCACCCGCTGGCGCCGTCCGCGAATGAGGGATCCTCGACCAGATTGCCGTCCGCAGCGTGCACGGTCAGCACGGCCACACTCCAGACGAACAGCAGCAACCAGCGGATCATGGCGGGTCCTCGACCGCGACCGGCGCCGTGACGGCGCCGCCGAAAAGCGGCGCAGTGCAGCTTCCGCCACCCGGATCTGCGATCAACCCGTCACCCGCGACGCCGCGACCAGGCGGCGGCGCGGGCGGGTACCCACGTCACTTCCCGTGGCAGCTGCGCTCCTGCCCGGCCCAGGTGTCGAGCGCCACGCCCGTCTCGAGGTAGCTCTTGAGGCTCGACAGCACGCGCGGCCAGCCTCCGGAGATGCTCGTGGCCATGTCGGATCCCGCCTCCAACTGGTCATGGGTGACGCTCAGGCGGACCATACCCTGGATGTCATCGATCGCGAAGGTGACGCGCGAGTGCTTGGACTCATCGGCGAAATCGGCCGGCGTCACCCAGGACAGCACCAGGCGCTTCGGCGGCACGCTCTCGCGCACCAGTCCGGTGCACACGGTGGTGCCGGTCGGCGTGCGGTGCTCCCAGCGCGAACCGGCCTGCCAGTCCGAGAAGTTGGCGTTGCCCCAGTATTTGCTGGCGAACTCCGGCGTGGTGATCGCCGCCCAGACCTTCTCGGGCGTGGACTTGAGGTAGGTGGTGTAGTGGAACTCGGTGGTGTTCATGGCTGGTCTCCTTCGAGGATTTTCTTGAGGTGGTGCAGCGCGGCGAGGTGATCGGCCTGGAAACGGCCGATCCAGCGCAGCGCGATGTCGTGGATGGGAACGGGATTGAGGTGGTGGAGCTTCTCGCGCCCGCGGCGCACGCTCACCACCAGGTTGGCGTCTTCCAGGATGGCGAGGTGCTTCGACACCGCTTGGCGGCTCATGTCGTGCCCCTCGCAGAGCTGGCCGAGAGCCAGCCCCCCCTCGTCGCGCAGGCGATCGAGGATCAGCCGCCGGCTGGCATCCGCGAGGGCCTTGAAGACGAGGTCGTCCGTGGTCATGGGGATATTATGCAACCATTTGGTTGCATGTCAACCACGAGGTGGAGGCGCTGCCGCACCAGCGGGATATTTCCTACGACACGGCACCTGCGCGGCTGCGATCCCCAAGCCGGTCACGTTGGGCGCGCTCCCAGCGCACCTGCACCTGCGCGGCGAAGCGCTACGCATTATCGCGGAATACCCCGATGCGACGCGCGCATCACCGCACGTCGTCACCCACTACCTCCTCACCTGGCAGCACTGCTGCCATCTGCGCGAGTCGCGGGGCTGCCCGCGAGAGCACGCACCGCCGCCAGGGCACCTGCGACAGGTCGGCCTCCAACCAGCGGAGTCCCGACCCCACGAAACGCGTGCCGCGTGGCGAGCAGACTCGTGACGAGATGGACATCGGATTACTGCGAAAATGCGGATATGACGACGTGGGACCACACGCTGAAGAAAGCGTCAAAGCCTGCATGCGCCGGCGAGAGACCCATACCTGACCAATTGCACCGTCCCTGCGAAGTCTTATGAACTTCCGATCAGGTTTCCCGCGTCACCCGCTCCGAGGACATGTCCATGCATCCGCTGGTGATCCTCATGCTGAGCACGTCCTGCCTGAGCGCCGCGGACATCGCGCCTGCCGCCTCGCAGGCCATTTCCACTGGTCAGGTGGAGCGGATCCTGGGCATCCAAAGCTTCCTGTGGGATGATCTCGCCAAGGCCCCCTCCAGGACCGTGACCGTACTGAAGGAAGAGAACGGGCGCGAAGAGACGCTGACGCAGGTGAGTGGCGACTTCGGCGACGGCATCATCGTCGCCATCGCTCCGGCCAGGGTCGGGAACGACGACACCTCCAGGTCCCTCTCCGTTCTTGGGCGTGACCGGACCGTCAGCACGGGGAAGGTCTCGTGGTGGAACGATTCCTACTCGTCGGGCATCAAGGATCTCGGGCACGGCAGATTCAGCATCGTCGAATTCCTGAAGGACGGCGTGGTAATCAGGAGGATCATTGTTTCCATCAAGTGATGGCCGTGCCGCAGGTTTGCTGAGCATCCGACCATCCGCGATGGGCTCGTCTCCAGCGGCCGACGAAGGCCATGTCACCTGGTCGAGCTGGGAATTCCCGACACTTTCGCCCGTTCATTTACATTCACCCATGCTCTCCCCACGACCACCGGAACGTCGTCAGATGGCCGCATACCTTACCTCACGAAGCGCGGTCACCGCGCGCTCCTGCCTCCTGCTTGTGGTGGCGACCACCTTGCTGAGCTCGGCCGAGGCCGCCCCGGCGGCAAACGATCCCGCCACCATCGTCCCCCTCAGCAAGGCCACCTTCTTCCTTTTCGAGGACTTCGAGTCGACGGAGCCCGGCAAGATCCCCAAGGCGTTCACGCCGGTCGGCTCGGTGGGCGTGGTCGATGACGTTGCCCACACCGGCCGGCACTCCCTGCGCCTGAACGCCGCCGTCAACGGCGCGCGCCAGATCGTCTGGAAGGGCCCGGCGCTGACCGCCATGGGCGGCGAACACTGGGGCCGGCTGTTCTACCGTGTGCAGCTGCCCTCGCCCCTGCCCGCCGGCGGCGGCATCCACACCACCATCGTGGTCGGGGCCGGAATGAGTCCGCTGGCCAAGGACAAGTTCGAAGTGCGTCTGATGGGCACCAGCACTCGCGCCGATGGTGCATTCAGCTATCTGTATAATGTGCAGCCCCTGCAGGGCCGGCCCGAATTCGGGAAGGGTTCCGGCGAGGTCAACCACTACAGCGACAGCTGGACGCTGGCGGAGTGGTACGTCGATTACGCCACGCAGAGCTACCGCTTCTTCGTCAACGGCAAGGAACTCACCGACCTCGCCATCCACAAGGGCGCGAACACTTTCGCCGGCGCCGAGATCCCGCAGGTGTTCGATTCGCTCGCCTTCGGCTGGCAGAACTACCAAGCCGCTGCCGGGACCGGCTTCACCACCTGGATCGACGACATCGCGCTGACCAGGGAGCGCATCGGCGGGCAGAAGCAGATCAAGCAGGACGAGCCGCTGCGCTTCGCGCCGGCGTTCACCCCGCCTGCCACCGAGCCGAAGGTGGCCAAGATCGAGGACGCGATCGCCAAGGGCCACGTCGGACACGGCATCAAGGACCTGGAGAAGCTCAGCACCGACAAGGACGCGAAGGTCGTCGAGGCCGCCACGGCCAGCCTCGCGGCGATCCAAGCCTGGAAAGAGCAGAACGACGCCGAATACACGCGCCTGAAGGACGCCGGCGACGTCTTCACCGCCGCCGAGTTGGCCTCCGGCATGGCGACCAGCTACGCCGGCCACGACGCCGCCAAGGACTACCAGGACCAGGCCGCCACCCTGAAGAAGGACCCGGCCTATCCCGCCGGCAAGGAATTCCAGAAACTGGCCGAATTCCCGGCCGATCAGCTCAAGGACCCGCGCTTCGTGAAGTTGCTCAAGGCGTTCGTGAAGAAATATCCGATGGGCTATTATTTCGATCTGGCGCAGGCGCTGCTGCCGGACAAGTGAGCCATCCGCCGGCAGGGTCGAGCCCCAGCTCGACCGTCAGCACGTCGGCCAGGGATTAGTCGAGCTGGCGCTCAACAACCCCAACGGTCGGTTGCGCGTTCGCTGGTGGCGCTGCGCTTCCGACGCCATCCCGGTCACGGACATCCCACCCGAGGGGCACTTGATCACTCCTGCGGTGGAAACAGCACGTCGATGTGGATGCGTCCATCGGTGCTCGCGTCCGCCTCCTCCATGGTGTCCGCGACCTGCCCATCGACGACCATCCGGTACCCGTCGCCGGACTTGGAAAAGGTTATCGTCCCATTGTAGACATTCTGGTGCACGCCGTCATAGAACCCGATGAGGTGTTCCTTGTCCCACCCGCGATCGCAATCGTTGGCGCAGCGGAACGTGTGCGTACCCAGGATCGCGGCTTCGTCAGCGCCGGGAAATTGCTCGATCGAGAACGAGAATGACCGGTTCGCGTGGTCGGCCCAGTGCACGCTGACCTGCAGCGTCACCCCATCGTCTTCGGGCATGCGGATGTACGTGTCCGTGAGGACGGGCGCGTGGTCGAGGTAGGTTAAGGTCACGCGCGCCCCTTCCTGGACGTGGGCGCTGTGGTCGCCACTGGCCGCAGATACGCCTCGATCAAATGCACGAGCCCCGGCAGCACCACCCGTGCCGCATCATTGCGCCCATACGACTGGCGTAGGACGAACGCGCCTTCCAGCATGGCGGTGAAGCAGTCGGCGAAAATCTCGGCATCGCCGGGACTGGCCCCGGCGGACTGCGCCAGATCGCGGCGCTCCGCGCGCATGCGCGTCATGCGCGCGGCGGCGGCCCGGTGGATGGGATCGCTCGGATTGGGAAACTCGGTGGCGGCGTTGACGAACATGCAGCCGCTGAACTCGGGCGAGTTGAACCACAGGTCCATGACCTCCACGGTGGCCAGGAAGCGCCGGACCGGGTCATCGCCCGCGCGCTCGCGCACCGCGCGCTCCCAGGCCTGGCGTTCCCACTCATCGCGGCGCACCACGGCCGCGACCATGAGGTCGCCCTTGCCCGCGAAATGCTTGTAGAACGTGGTCTTGGTCACGCCTGCCGTGGCGATGACCTGATCGACGCCCACGGCCCCGAAGCCATGACGGTAGATCAGGTCGACCGCCGTCACCACCAGCCGCTCGCGGCCCGTCCGCGCGGAATCCGGCATGCCGAACAGCCGCTCGACCGATTTCGTGCGCGTTGCGGCCATGGCGGTTCCCAGCGGGTTGGCCGCAGACGGGGGTGTACCTCGAGTACACTGTGACGCCCGCGGTTGCGGCTACGGTGAGGGCCAGCCAGCGCAGATCAGCCGTGATGTCACGGCCGGTCGGCTGGAAACCCGGGATCCGACACGGAGTCCACGATGTATGACATGAGCAATCTCGCAAAATTCAACGACCTGGAGCAGCTGGCGCCCGCAGCATTCCGCAGCTTCGCGACCTTCGACCAGGCCGCCTTCCTGGGCCCGGCGATACCCCTGAAGTACAAGGAGCTGATGGCGGTGGCCGTGGCGCTCACCACCCAGTGCCCCTACTGCATCAAGCTCCACGCCCAGCGCGCCCGCGAGGCCGGCGCCACCCAGCCGGAGCTCGCGGAGACCGTGCTGGTCGCTGCGGCCCTGCGTGCGGGCGGTGCGGTCACCCATGGGACGCATGCCTTGGGGTGAGGGCGGATGGCAAGGGGACAGGCGCTGCCTGCTCGCCGCGACGATCCGGCCCGTCGCCGGACTCCGGCGTCAGGAGCGCCTGGCCCCGATGCTTGTCCTGGATCCACAGGAATGGACGGAGCCAGTTCGGGCGATGTTGCGCTCGGTCGCGGGTGCGGCTCCGTGCATGGCTATTTCACCAGCGTCTGGTCCGCATTGATCGCCTCGATGACGTCGAGCGACACGTCGACGATCTTCATGCCCGCCTTCTTCGACATCAGGCAGGAAGAGTCCGTGATGACGATCACATAGCGATCGCCGAGCGCCTTCTTCACATACGAGGACAGCAGGACGCGCTTCTCCGCATCCGTCGCCGCGTTCAGCGCACATACTTCCGCGAGATACGGACTGGTCGTGGTTCCAGACTTGCGCTTCTCCTCGTCGTCCTTCTTTTGGACCTCCGTCTTCTTGGCCATCAATTCCCGGCCATGGTCCGTCCTGAGCAGCAGCAGTTCCCCGTACTGGTCCAGGGTCGCGAAATTGATCAGCGCGATCTCCTCCTCCATGGCAGGCAGCTGGGAAAAGAGGAGCGCCAGCAGCACGAGCATCTTCATGCAGGCGGATAACGCGCTGTTCAGAGCAAGGTTCACCCCCGACATCCGCGCAGCTCTGGACGCCGGGAGCAGCGGGACGCATTTCCGCTCCCCCCACCTGCACCGCCCTTGGATCGCCCAACCGGAAGTGACATCCAGAAGTCGCGCTGCGCGGGTCGCGGTGGCCATCCCCTGGAGCGGACGGCGATCCTCAAAAAAGCCATAACCCTCAGCTTACGCCGAGGGTTATGATTGGTACCCGATAGTGGACTTGAACCACTGACCCCCACCATGTCAAGGTGGTGCTCTAGCCAACTGAGCTAATCGAGTGTGTTGGCGATGAGGCGCAGAGGATGTCGTGGGTAGCGACCACGTCAAGCCGTTCGCGGCGGCCCTCACCCCGCCTTCACCAGCACCACCCCACCAAGCAGCATCCCCGCCCCCGCCAGTTTCACGAGACTGAACTCGTGCACCGGCAGGCCCATCAGTCCGAAATGGTCGATGAACAGCGTGCCGATGAGCTGCCCCGCGACCACGCAGGCGATCATGGTCGCGGCGCCCAGGCGCGGGGCGACGATGATGACCATCGATACGAACAGTGCGCCCATCAGGCCGCCCAGCCACGACCACCACGGCGCCTGGGCGAGGCCGCTGAGCGGCGGCAGCGGCACGCGCATGCCGGCGCAGGTGATCAGCAGCAGCACCAGCCCGACCACGAACGACGCCACCGCCGCCCACAGCGTGTGACCGGTCCACAGCTTGAGCTGGGTGTTCATGCCGGTCTGCATGGCGAGCAGCACCCCGCCGATGAGCGAGGCCGCGAGGCAGAGGACGAGCTTGGGATCCATGAAGGCACCGGAGGGAAGAGGGGGACGGCGGAAGGGCGGAAGGGGGGAAGGGGGGAAGTGGACGAAGGAGTAGGGAGACAGGCGACAAGAGACAACTTCCATCCAAGCCCGGGACCTTCAATAGCCATAGGCAGGATCCGCCCTCACCTGGGGCCGCGCACCGGCAAATCGCGCGTTTCCGCACCGTGCTCCCCACCTCGCGCATCCCAATCCACCCCTCTCCACTCTTTCCGAGTGTTTCCCTGCCGTCCCTTCCTTGCTTCCTCGCTCCCTTGCTTCCTTGCTTCCTCCCGCCCTCCTACCGTCCTGCAGTCCTGCCGTCCCCTTCTCCCCACCCCCCCCACAACCTTGAGCAGACCTCCACGCCGCCCCTCCCCTGTCCTTGCCCCGCCCCCACCGGTGGGTGTCATCCGCCTCCCGGAGACCTTCATGCCCCAGCCCGCGCAGAGCTACGCCACCCATCGCCGCCTGCCGCCGATCCATATCGCCGCGGGTGCCATCCTGGTGATCGTCCTGGGCTGGAATTTGTGGCAGGCCCGCCAGGGCGACACCGCGCCGCTGCTGGGTGCGCTGCTGCTGGTGGCGCTGCTGATCGTCTGGCACAACTCGCGACGCAACGCGCAAATCATGCAGGACCGCATCATCCGCCTCGAGATGCAGGTGCGCCTCGCGCGCCTGCTGCCGGCGGAGCGCCACGGCGAGATCGCGCGCCTGACCCTGCCCCAGCTGGTGGGACTGCGCTTCGCCGGCGATGCGGAGCTGCCCGCGCTGGTGCAGAAGACGTTGGCGGAGAACCTGAGCAACAACGCGATCAAGCGCCTGGTCACCGACTGGCAGCCCGACTGGCTGCGCGTGTGAGCGGCGGCGACTGCGCAGCGGCGGGCCGCACATGACCAAGGGACTGCAGGCCGAAGGCCGCGGGAGGGCCGGCATGGCCGACGACAAGGACAAGAAGAAGCGCCCGATCCGCTGGTCGGCCGCGTGGGGCGAGGCGCGCGTGCTGCTCGCGGCCCACCGCGGGCGCCTGGCCTTCGGACTCGGGGTGCTGGTCATCGACCGCGCGCTCGGCTTCGCGCTGCCCGCCAGTTCGAAGGTGCTGATGGACTACGTGGTCCGCGACCACCGCAACGACCTGCTGCTGCCGCTCGCCCTCGGCGTCGGCGCCGCGGCGGTGCTGGGCGCGGACACCTCGTACGCGCTCTCGCAGGTGCTGGGCGTGGCCGCGCAGAAGGCCATCACCGACATGCGCAAGACCGTCCAGGCGCACATACTGCGCCTGCCGGTGCGCTACTTCGACGAGCACCAGTCGGGGGCGCTGATCTCGCGCATCATGACCGACGCGGAAGGCGTGCGCAATCTGGTCGGCAACGGCATCGTGCTGCTGGTCGGCGGGGTGTTCTCGGCGCTGGTCGCCACCAGCGTGCTGTTCTACCTGAACTGGCACCTGACGGCCTTCATCCTGGTCGCCCTGGCGGTGTTCGGCGGCTGCATGGCGATGGCCTTCACCCGCGTGCGCCCGCTGTTCCGCGAGCGCGGCAAGATCAACGCCGAGGTCACCGCGCGCCTGGCCGAGACCCTCGGCGGCATCCGCATCGTCAAGGCCTACACCGCCGAGCCGCGCGAGCGCACGGTGTTCGCCGGCGGCGTCGACCGGCTGTTCGCCAACGTGCGCAACTCGATCACCGGGGTGTCCGCGGTCACCGCGGTCTCGACCATGATCATCGGCGCGATCGGCGTGGTGATGATCGTCTTCGGCGGCAACGCCATGCTCGCCGGCACCATGTCCACCGGTGACTTCATCTTCTACCTGGCGCTGGTCGCGATGGTCGCCGCGCCGATGATCCAGATCACCTCGATCGGCACGCAGATCACCGAGGCCTTCGCCGGCCTCGACCGCATCAGCGAGATCCGCCAGCTCGCCACCGAGGATGCCGGCGACGAGGCGCGCGCGCCCTGCCCCACGGTCGAGGGGACGGTCGAATTCCGCGAGGTCGGCTTCTCCTACCAGGAGGGCGTGCCGGTCCTGAAGGGCGTCTCGTTCACCACCCCGGCGGGCACCACCACCGCGCTGGTCGGATCCAGCGGTTCGGGCAAGAGCACGCTGGTCAGCCTGATCATGGCCTTCAACCGCGCGCAGTCCGGCAGCGTGACCATCGACGGTCGCGAGCTGGCGGGGCTGCGCCTGCGCGACTACCGCGGCAAGCTGGGTGTGGTCATGCAGGACAACTTCCTATTCGACGGCTCGGTCGCCGAGAACATCAGCTTCGGCAAGCCCGAGGCGACCCGCGACGAAGTCCTGGCGGCGGCGCGCGTCGCCAACTGCGACGAGTTCGTGCGCGGCTTCGAAAAAGGCTATGACACCGTGGTCGGCGAGCGCGGCGTACGCCTGTCGGGCGGGCAGCGCCAGCGCATCGCCATCGCGCGCGCGCTGCTCGCCGACCCGCGCATCCTGATCCTGGACGAGGCGACCTCGTCCCTGGACAGCGAGAGCGAGGCGGCCATCCAGACTGGCCTGCAGGCACTGCGCAAGGGCCGCACCACCTTCGTCATCGCCCACCGGCTATCGACCATCCGCGAGGCCGACCAGATCCTGGTGCTGGAGGCCGGGGCGATCGTCGAACGCGGCACCCACGAGCAGCTGATGACCAACGATGGACGCTACCGGCAGCTCCACGACCGCCAATACCGCTTCGAGCGGGAGCGCTACCTCAACCCGGGCGAAGAGCCTGCGGCAGAGGGACGTGGAGCGCGACCCCGCCCGACGCCGCAGCGGGTGTGAAACCGGACGCGTCGCACTGACCTTGGACCCGGCCCGGGCATCCATGCCTTGTGCGGGCTGTCGCAGACGCCAAGAATGGGCGTTAAGGTCCACCCCCGGGAGCACCATCATGCGCCGTCTGCACGCCTGCCCCCTGGTCCTGAGCGCCGCGGTGGCCCTCGCCACCCTGCTGATCGGTGGCCGGGCCGAGGCGCTGGTGCCCCTGGAGAACGTCACCTGGGCCGACGGCATCGCCCAGCCCACCCCCGTCGGCATGGCCAGGCGGGTGCAGCTCTACTTCATCATCGATTGCAGCGAAGAGCCCGGCAAGCAGCTCTATTACGGCGCGCAGGGCAACATCAAACAGCCGCGCTGGGAGAACAAATACGAGATCCTGCATTTCCTGGTCAGCAGCGGCGGCGGCACCATGCCGGCGCGTAACGACGCCGACACCGAATGGGCCGACCGCGGCACCGATTCCACCACCGGCCTGCTGCGCGCCATCGCCGGCGATGCCATCGGGGCGTACATCCTGGTCGACGGCAGCGGTCGCATCGCCGAGCTCGGGCGCCTGAACGTCGACGACGCGACCAAGAAGGCCGAGAAGCTCTTCAAGGGCACCCAGCCGCTGGTCGACGACGAATCCCAGCTGCCGCTGGCGGCCAAGCCGCTGTTCAAGTGGCTCAAGCTCGGCGACACCCACAGCTACCAGAAGTCGCTCGGCAAGTACGGGCCCGCGGGCATGCAGTTCCAGCAGTTCGTGACCAAGGGCACGACGCGCCTGCTCGAATCGGACGCCGCGCTGCTCAGCGATCCCGCGACCACGCCCGACGCCAAGCTCATCGCCCTGCAGCGCGCGACCGCGGTCGCCCAGGAGGCGCCGCCGAGCAAGTCGTTCACCGCCGTGCTCAAGGGCCTCAAGACCGACAAGGCTCTCAAGCGCGAGCAGGAGGCCTGGGAGGTGCTCAAGCAGTACCTGGCCGAGGCGCGCAAGACCCCGCTCAAGAAGATCAGCGACAAACAGCACGAATGGTTCCCGCTCTTCGACACGAAGTTCAAGGGTACCTACGCCGCCGAGATCGTCGACAAGATCAAGAGCGCGTCGCGCTACGAGTGAGCGGGGGCCGGGCCGCGGCGGGCGCGGTTCTCGCGACGCGCAGCGCCCTGCCTGGATTTTCCAAAAGGGAAAATGAAGCCGCCTCCCAGAAGAGGCATTCCGGCTCAGCCGCCAATCACGCCTTCGCCGCCCGGACCACCTCGAGCAGCGCTGCGAAATCCTGCTCGCTGCGGCCCTGCGCCGCGGCTTCGCCGTAGGCGCGCTCCACCGCCGCGGTCTGGTCGAGGCGCAGACCAAGTGAGCCGGCGAAGGCCAGGGCCAGGCGCAGGTCCTTGTGCATGTGCTTCACCGAGAACTGCGGGCTGTAGTCGCCGGTCAGGTACTTCGGCTTCTTGAGGTCGACCAGCGGCGAGCGCCCGACGTTGAGGTCGAAGGCCGCGAAGAAGGTCTCGGGCGGGATGCCGGCGCGGGTGGCGAGGGTCAGGGCTTCGCACTGCGCCTGGTTGAGGTTGGCGATGAGCAGGTTGAAGGCGAGCTTGATCGCCATCGCCTGGCCGATGGCGCCGATCGGCAGCACCGCCTTGGCGAGGCGCGCGTAGACCGGGGCGACCGTGGCGAGGACCGCCGGATCGCCGCCCACGAAGAACACGTTCTGGCGCTGCTCGGCGGCGGGCTTGCTGCCGGTGAAGGGCATGTCGAGGAAAGCCGCGCCGCGGCCCGCCACCAGGGCCGCGTAGGACCGGGTGTCCTCGACCCCGACGGTGCTGTGCTGCGCGACCACCATGCCCGGGGCCAGCACGGGGGCGATGCGCGCGAGCACCTCGGCCACCGCCGGCGGGTCGGCAACCACGATCGCCACCAGCTCCGCGCCCGTGACCGCCGCGACCAGGTCGGCCGTGGCCCCCGGCGCCTGCGGCTTGAAGGTGCGGTTCCAGGTCCGCACCTCGTGGCCGTCCTTGGCCAGATGGGCGGCCCACACGCCACCGATGATGCCCAGGCCGAGGACCGTGATGCGCATGGCGGACTCCTGTGCGGGGGAGCGTAATGCGCTTATGCCTGAAGACACGTGGAGCTGCCTGCACGTCTCGAGACCCGCAAGATCATTGTCCAGCGCCACGAAGGCTGCGGAGGTCGACAGCCTATCCATTTGCCCGTCGGCCGTCCGCCCGCATCCTGGCCGCGCCATGGCTGAGGGTCCTTACCCGTTTTTCATCGATTTGGAGGCCACGGGATTCGGGCCCGAGTCCCACCCCATCGAGGTCGCGTGGAGCGACGGCGCCGGCGAGATCACGCGCTATCTGATCAACCCCGCCAGCGTGCCGGGCTGGGATTCCTGGGATGAAGATGCGGAACGGGTGCACGGCCTCGAACGCACGCGGCTGATCCGCAATGGCTGGCCCGCGGATTTCGTCGCCGAGCGGGTGGCCGAGGCGCTCGGCGGGCACCGGGTCTACAGCGATGCCCCCGATTACGACGAACGCTGGTTGAGCCGGCTGTTCACCGCGGTCGGCAGGCCACTGCCGGTGCACCTCCACCATATCGACGAGCTGCTGCTCGCCACCATGCGCCGTCCCAGCGAGTTCATCTGGCAGGTGGTGGCGCGCATCGACGCACTCAAGCAGCAGGTCAGGGCGCTGAGCGCGGGCAAGCACTCCGCCGGCTACGATGTCGGCTACCTGGTGCAGCTCTGGCGCCTGGCCAACGGCCACCAGGTGAAGATGAACCACGGCATCGGGCCACTGCCCGACACCACCAAGACCGGGACCTTCGAACGCGTCAAAATGCGGGAACGCGCAGCGCGCGAGAGCCTGGATCCGAGACCCTAGCAGGGTGCACGGGGATGTGGGGATGCCGGGATGCCGCGAAGTCCTCGTGCGCGGCGACGTTGGGCACACCCACGACCACTCACTGCGGCGGCCGGCCCGAGCACCCGATGCCCCACAGCTTCTCCAGCGGCGCGGCGATGGCCAGGCCGGCGCGCGCCGCGCCGTAGCCCCAGTCGAAGATGCGCAACTGCACGCGATGCCAGCCGGGGGTGAGCGTCGCCGGCACGGTCGCGGACATCCACGCGATGCCGACCTCCGTCGTGAGCTTGTCATCGAACAGCTTGCGATCGTCCAGGGTCAGACGGATCAGCGCCTGCGGCATCCCGTGGACGATGAACTGCACCGCGGTCGCGGCGTCGGCGTGGATCCAGGCCGAGGCGAACCAGACCTGGGCGCCGCCCTCGCCGAGCTTGAGGCGCGCGTCCACCGGCTCGATCTCGGCTGGCTGCCAGCGCACCTCGCTCGCGGGTTTCCAGTAGCCGGCGATCTGCTCACCGCTGAAGAGCGCGTGGGCAGCGAACGGGCCAACGTCCGGCGGATAGACCGCCTTGTCGAAGAAGGCCCGCACCTCGTCCTTCATGCCGGGCGCTGGATCCCAGCAGAAGCGTTCGGCGCCGGGGCCGCCGAACGGCCCGCAGATCAGCCAGTGACGCAGCACCATGCCTCCGCCCGCGGGTGCGGCGAATTCGGCCGGGGCCCAGGCACCGGGATACAGGCGCGCCTCGGTCGGTTCGTCGAAGGTCTCGCGGCTGGCCGAGCCATCAGTGCTCGCCCACCACACCTTCGCATGCCCGCCGAAGGTGGCCTCGAAATCGACGGTCGTGCGCAGCTCGGGCGACAGCTCCGGCAGGCCGGGGATGGCCGCGCGCGGGATGGTGACGCTGACCACGTAGCCTTTGCCGTCGGCGTCGGCCGAGCCGCCGAGGACCGCACCCGCCAGCTCGCCGACATGGGCGAAGTGCGCGCTGCCGACCGGGGTCTGGTACGATTGCGGACTGGCGCCGGCGCCCGTCCAGGCCGTATGGAAGGCGATCGCCGCCGGACGCACCCTGCCCTCGTCGTCGAACAGGCCAAGCACCACGCGCACGTCGCCGGGACGGCCGCCATGGTCGCCGATGGCCTGCGCCCGCGGATCGCCCTGGAGATAGAAGCTCACCGCGTCGCTCGCGCGGTCGTGCGCGAAGACGCGCTCCAGCGGCCTGAGCGCGCGCGGCGTGAAGGTGGCGCCGGTGCGCACATGGAAGCGCAGGTGCAGGTGACCGGGATCCCACAGGCAGCGCGTCTCGACCCGGCGATCCTGATCGGCGCGGAATTCCACCGGCTCGCAC